>JACCSX010000078.1 GCA_013812775.1 Tatlockia sp.
AAAGAAGCTAAAGACTTAGTAGAAGGTGCTCCAGCAGTTGTTAAAGATGGCGTATCTAAAGACGAAGCTGCTGAACTCAAGAAAAAGCTTGAAGAAGCCGGCGCAGCTGTCGAAGTTAAGTAATACCGTAGTTTAAGTGTATAACAACCCAGCCCTGTTTACATGGCTGGGTTTGTGTGTTTGATGACATCAATAATTTACAGAGGAACCACCATGGCAATTGCAGAAGCTATACCTCAACAATACTCGCATGCTGAGAAAAAACGATTTCGCAAAAGCTTTGGTAGACAAGCAGATAAGATGGCAATCCCTAATTTGCTTGAAATCCAGCTAAAATCATATAGAGATTTTTTACAAACAGATTCTAAAGTTACAGAACAACAAAATACCGGACTACATGCCGCATTTTCATCGGTTTTCCCGATTGAAAGCTTTTCTGGTAATGCACGGCTTGAATATGTAAGTTACAGATTGGGTGAACCTGCTTTTGACGTGCGCGAATGTAAATTGCGCGGCCTAACTTACTCAGCTCCCTTGCGTGTCAAAATTCGTCTGATTGTCCTCGACAAAGACGCCGCTGGTGAACCAAAACCTATTAAAGATATTCGTGAGCAAGATGTATTCATGGGAGAGATTCCTCTTATGACCGATGTAGGTACCTTCGTAATCAATGGTACTGAGCGTGTTGTTGTTTCACAGTTACACCGATCACCTGGCGTTATATTTGAGCACGACAGGGGTAAAACACATTCATCGGGTAAATTACTTTATTCAGCTCGTATTATTCCTTATCGCGGTTCCTGGTTAGATTTCGAGTTTGATCCTAAAGACTGTGTATTTGTACGGATCGATAGACGCCGTAAATTACCAGTAAGTATTTTATTACGTTCATTAGGTTATGAAACAGAATCTATTCTTGCCGAGTTTTTTGAATCAACAACCTGTCAACTTAGAAATGGTGAATTTCATATCAACCTCATTCCATCAAGATTACGTGGCGAGATGGCGTCTTTTGATATTGTTGTTCCTGAGACAGGTGAACTGATTGTTGAACAAGGCCGCCGTATAACGGCTCGCCATATTAAACAAATGGAAAAGTCCAATATGCAAGATCTCGTAGTTCCACGAGATTATTTGATTGGCAAAACATTAGCTAAACATGTTGTAAATACTGAAACTGGTGAGATACTGGCACAAGCAAATGAAGAAGTAACTGCAGAGTTGCTTGATCAGCTTGCTCAAAATGGCATTCTTAGTTTTGAAACTATATATACCAATGATTTAGATCATGGTTCATATATTTCTGATACCTTAAAAATAGATCCTACTGCCAGTCAGCTTGAAGCCCTGGTTGAGATTTATAGAATGATGCGTCCAGGAGAGCCACCAACCAAAGAGGCTGCTGAGGCTTTATTTAGAAATCTCTTTTTTGCTGAAGATAGATATGATCTGTCTGCAGTGGGACGAATGAAGTTTAATCGTCGTGTTGGACGAAAAGAAGATACTGGCCCAGGCACCTTGACAAAAGAAGATATCCTGGCAGTTATCAAGACGCTTATTGATATACGAAATGGTATCGGTATGGTTGATGATATTGACCATCTAGGCAACCGACGTGTCAGATCCGTAGGGGAAATGGCAGAAAATCAATTCCGTGTAGGTTTGGTTAGAGTTGAAAGGGCAGTTAAAGAACGTTTGAGTCTTGTGGAATCTGAAAACCTGATGCCACAGGATTTAATTAACGCCAAACCTGTTTCTGCAGCTGTAAAGGAATTTTTTGGTTCCAGTCAGTTATCGCAATTTATGGATCAGGTAAATCCTCTTTCTGGTGTTACTCATAAACGGCGCGTATCTGCCCTAGGCCCAGGCGGTTTGACACGCGAAAGAGCCGGCTTTGAAGTCCGTGACGTCCATACGACTCACTACGGTCGAGTATGTCCGATTGAAACACCTGAAGGACCAAATATTGGCTTAATTAATTCCTTGTCCGTTTATGCAAGAACAAACGATTATGGCTTTATTGAAACACCCTGCCGAAAAGTAATAGATGGCCGTGTAACGGATGAAATCGAATACCTTTCAGCAATTGAAGAAGTTGATCAATATATTGCTCAGTCAAGCGTTGCCGTAGATGAAAAAGGCAATATCATGGCCGACCTGGTACCATGCAGACATCAGAATGAGTTTTCATTGACTACGCCCGATAAAATTAATTATATGGATGTGTCACCGAAGCAGATTGTTTCTGTAGCTGCTTCATTAATTCCATTCCTGGAACATGATGACGCCAACCGCGCCTTGATGGGTTCAAACATGCAAAGGCAGGCAGTACCGACTTTAAGATCGGAAAAGCCTTTAGTTGGTACTGGAATGGAGCGTACTGTAGCTTCTGATTCAGGGGTTTCTGTAGTTGCTAAACGTGGTGGAATTATTGATCTGGTTGATGCCTCAAGAATTGTAGTACGCGTTAACGATAACGAGACTACTGCCGGTGAGACAGGGGTTGATATTTATAATTTGACCAAGTACTTCCGATCTAACCAGGATACTTGCATCAACCAAAGGCCAATAGTTTCCACTGGCGATCGTATTCAGCGTGGAGATGTTCTTGCTGATGGTCCATGTACAGATATGGGTGAACTAGCCCTGGGACAAAATCTATTAGTCGCCTTTATGCCCTGGAATGGTTATAACTTTGAGGATTCCATCCTTATTTCTGAACGTATCGTTCAGGAAGATAGATTTACAACAATTCATATTGAAGAATTAACCTGCATTGCCAGAGATACAAAACTAGGCACTGAAGAAATTACTTCAGATATTCCCAATGTTGGTGAATCTGCATTGGCAAATCTTGATAACTCGGGTGTCGTATACATCGGCGCAGAAGTAAATGCTGGTGATATTCTGGTCGGAAAAGTTACACCAAAAGGTGAAACGCAATTAACCCCAGAAGAAAAATTGCTAAGAGCTATCTTTGGTGAAAAAGCATCTGACGTTAAGGATACTTCATTACGAGTACCATCCGGCATGAATGGTACTGTTATCGACGTCCAAGTATTTACCAGAGATGGCCTGGAGAAGGATGAGCGTGCTAAAAGCATTGAAGAAGAACATTTAGCTCGCGTTCGTAAAGACTTGATTGATGAGCGCCGAATTCGCGAAGAAGATATTTATCATCGTGTCACAACCTTGTTATTGAATAAAACAGCAGCAGGTGGCCCGGGTAATCTTAAACCTAACTCGCAAATAACGACAGCTTATCTAGAAAAAATTGATAGAGAAAAGTGGTTTGATGTGCGTGTTGATGATGATGTCATTAGTCAGCAGCTAGAAAAATTGTCCAAGCAGCTGGAGCTTTTAGGCAAGGAAATGGAAAAACGCTTTAATGACAGCCGCAAAAAGATAATCCAGGGTGACGATTTAGCGCCTGGCGTATTAAAAATAGTTAAAGTATACATGGCTGTTAAACGTCGGATACAGCCTGGCGATAAAATGGCTGGTAGACACGGTAACAAAGGGGTAATTTCCATTGTTGTTCCTGTAGAAGATATGCCTCATATGGCAGATGGTACAGCTGTTGATATCGTTCTTAATCCCCTAGGCGTACCTTCACGTATGAACATTGGACAGGTACTTGAAACCCACTTAGGTTTGGCAGCAAAAGGATTAGGTCAACGCATTGCCGATCTTTTAGATAGTAAAAGCGCAACATCTGAGGTAAGAGATTATCTCAAGAAAATTTATAACCATGATGGCCAAGAGCGAGTTCGTCTTGATAGTTTAGATGACAATGAACTATTGCTTCTTGCAGATAATTTGCGAGCAGGTGTGCCTATGGCAACTCCTGTTTTTGATGGGGCTAATGAAGCTGAAATTAAAGACATGCTGAAATTGGCAGGTATGCCTTTGGATGGTAAAACCACACTGTATGACGGTCGTACTGGTAGACAATTTGATAATCCTGTAACTGTTGGATATATGTACATGCTCAAATTGAATCACTTGGTTGATGATAAAATGCATGCGCGTTCCACTGGTTCCTACAGCCTGGTAACTCAGCAACCATTGGGCGGTAAAGCTCAGTTTGGTGGCCAACGGTTTGGAGAAATGGAAGTATGGGCATTAGAAGCCTATGGTGCTGCTTATACGTTGCAAGAAATGTTAACAGTTAAATCAGATGATGTCGGAGGACGCACGAAGATATATAAAAATATAGTTGATGGTGACCATCGAATGGATCCGGGTATGCCCGAATCGTTCAACGTACTGTTGAAGGAAATCAGGGCCTTGGGTATAGATATTGAACTGGACCACGACTAGTTATCGACGATGAGTTCTGACTAATTTATTTTTGGAGACATAGACTTGGCTAATCTACCCGGCGACCACATGAAAAAAACACCTATCATGAGTGATTTACTAGGTATTCTTAAACAACAAGGTCAAAGTGAAGAGTTTGATGCAATTAGAATTGCACTTGCTTCACCTGATCTAATTCGTTCATGGTCCTATGGTGAGGTGAAAAAACCCGAAACCATTAACTACCGTACATTTAAACCTGAACGCGATGGTTTGTTCTGTGCTAAAACCTTTGGTCCTGTTAAGGATTATGAGTGTTTGTGCGGTAAGTACAAACGTCTTAAGCACCGCGGTGTTATCTGTGAAAAGTGTGGCGTTGAGCTTGCTTTAGCAAAGGTACGTCGTGAACGCATGGGACATATTGAACTGGCAAGTCCAGTTGCACATATATGGTTCCTGAAATCACTACCTTCCCGTATTGGTTTGTTACTGGACATGACCTTACGTGACATCGAACGTGTTTTATATTTTGAAGCCTTTGTAGTTGTCGATCCTGGTATGACAGAACTTGAGCGTGGTCAATTACTCAACGATGAAGCCTACCTTGATGCGATGGAACAATATGGTGATGAATTCGATGCCCGGATGGGTGCAGAAGCAATTCGAGATCTGCTTAAACAGATTGATCTTGAAGAAGAGATTAAATCTTTACGTGAAGAATTACCTACGACTAATTCCGAAACCAAGATTAAAAAGATTACCAAACGCTTAAAGCTGATTGAAGCATTCTATGAATCAGGTAATAAACCTGAATGGATGATCATGGACGTACTTCCTGTTCTTCCACCTGACCTTCGTCCTTTAGTACCGCTTGATGGGGGACGTTTTGCAACCTCAGACTTAAACGATCTTTACCGTCGTGTTATCAATCGTAATAATCGTCTGAAAAGACTACTTGATCTAAGTGCACCAGATATTATTGTTCGCAACGAAAAACGTATGCTTCAGGAATCTGTTGATGCACTGCTTGATAATGGACGACGTGGTCGTGCCATAACAGGCACAAATAAACGCCCGCTTAAATCTTTAGCGGATATGATTAAAGGTAAGCAGGGTCGTTTCAGGCAAAATCTGTTGGGCAAGCGCGTTGACTATTCTGGCCGCTCCGTTATTGTTGTTGGTCCAACCCTGCGTCTGCATCAATGTGGCCTACCTAAGAAAATGGCCCTGGAATTGTTTAAGCCATTTATATTCAGTAAATTAGAATTTAGAGGTTTAGCAACGACAATTAAAGCGGCTAAGAAAATGGTTGAGAGAGAGGAGCCTGTTGTTTGGGATATCCTTGATGATGTAATTCGTGAACATCCAATTTTACTTAACCGTGCACCCACTTTACATAGACTAGGCATACAAGCCTTTGAGCCAGTCTTGATTGAAGGTAAGGCAATTCAACTGCATCCTTTGGTATGTACAGCCTATAACGCTGACTTTGACGGCGACCAAATGGCGGTCCATATACCATTAACCATTGAAGCGCAGCTTGAAGCACGTTCATTGATGATGTCAACTAACAATATTTTGTCACCAGCAAGTGGTGAGCCTATTATTGTTCCGAGTCAGGACGTTGTGCTGGGACTATATTATTTGACCAGAGAGCGAGTAAATGCGCTTGGTGAAGGAAAAATATTTGTTAGCCCACAGGAAGCACAAAATTTTTACGAAGCTGGTTATATTGATATTCATGCAAAAGTAAAAATTAGAATGCCAGCGGATAATGACAAAGGATACGAACTAGTTGAGACTACAGTAGGTCGTGGCATTTTGTCAGACATTCTGCCTAAGGGAATGCCTTTCTCTCAAGTCAATAGAACAATGACTAAAAAAGTTATCTCCAAAGTTGTTGACGGTTGCTATCGTAACTTTGGCTTAAAAGAAACAGTAATTTTTGCCGACCAACTTATGTATACCGGTTTTAAATATGCTACTCGTGCCGGTGCTTCAATTGGTATTGAGGATATGGAAATACCAGATGATAAAGCTGCAATTATCGAGCAGGCTGATAATGAAGTGCGTGAAATTGAATCACAATTCCGCTCTGGTCTGGTAACAAATGGTGAGCGCTACAATAAAGTTATTGATATCTGGTCAAGAACCAACGAAATGGTCGCCAAATCAATGATGACCAAGATTGCTACCGAAGAGGTTGTGGATCGTCACGGCAAGACCGTACGACAAGAATCATTTAACCCTATTTTTATGATGGCGGATTCCGGAGCAAGAGGTTCAGCTGCTCAGATTCGTCAGCTCGCGGGAATGCGGGGATTGATGGCAGCACCTGACGGTTCCATTATTGAAACACCTATTACCGCTAATTTCCGGGAAGGATTGAACGTATTCCAATACTTTATCTCCACTCACGGTGCGCGTAAGGGTCTTGCCGATACTGCATTAAAAACTGCGAATTCAGGATATTTAACACGACGTTTGGTGGATGTTGCCCAGGACGTAGTAATTACCGAAGATGATTGCGGAACAGAAAACGGTATTTTGATGCAACCGTTGATTGAAGGCGGAGATATTGTTGAGCCCTTGCATGAGCGTGTACTTGGGCGTGTTGTTGCAACAGATGTTTATATTCCTAATCAGGAAGAACCAGTTGTTAAAGCACGTACTTTGCTAGACGAGGCATTGGTTGAAAAACTTGAAAAGTATGGTGTCGATCAAATATTAGTGCGATCCCCCATTGCCTGCGAAACACGATTTGGTCTATGCGCAGCTTGTTATGGTCGTGACTTAGCCCGGGGGCATTTGGTTAACACCGGTGAAGCAGTTGGTATTATTGCTGCACAATCGATCGGTGAGCCAGGTACCCAGTTAACAATGCGTACTTTCCACATTGGTGGTGCAGCATCAAGGGCAACAGCGGCTAATAATATTCAGATTAAAAGCAAAGGTGTTATTCGTTTGCATAATATTAAAACGGTAACTCATGAGAACAACAATCTTGTTGCCATCTCTCGTTCTGGAGAAGTGTCAATTGTTGATGATTTCGGACGTGAGCGTGAACGATACAAACTACCTTACGGTGCTGTTTTAACCGTTCATGACAACCAGTCAGTAGATGCTGGTCAGGTAATTGCTACCTGGGATCCACATACGCATCCAGTTATTTCAGAAGTAAGTGGTAAATTGAAATTTATTGACCTTGTTGAAGGTTTAACAATGAATCGCCAAACAGACGAAATAACAGGATTAAGTAACATTGTAGTGATTGATGCGAAACAACGAAGTTCCATTGGAAGAGATATGCGACCGATGGTTAAGTTGGTATCAGATGAGGGGGATGATATCTTCCTCGCCGGTACCAATGTTCCAGCACAATACTATTTACCAATTGATGCAATTATTAATTTTGAAGATGGTAATTTGGTTGGTGTTGGTGACGTCATTGCACGTATACCGCAAGAACGTTCCAAAACTCGTGACATCACGGGTGGTCTGCCAAGAGTGGCTGACCTGTTTGAAGCAAGAAAACCTAAAGACGCTGCTGTAATGGCAGAGACTTCAGGGTTAGTTAACTTTGGAAAAGAAACCAAAGGTAAACGACGCCTAATTATTTCTGCAACTGAAAATCAGGTGCACGAAGAACTTATACCTAAATGGCGTCATATTTCTGTCTTTGAAGGGGAACATGTTGAGCGTGGTGAAACGATTGCAGATGGTCCATTAAATCCGCACGATATATTACGTTTACTTGGTGTAGGCGCATTAGCTAATTACATTGTTAATGAGGTACAAGATGTTTATCGTTTACAAGGTGTAAAAATAAACGATAAGCATATCGAAACAATTGTGCGGCAGATGTTACGTAAGCGCGTCATAACATTTACCGGCGATTCGAAATTCCTGGTTGGTGAACAGGTCGAAGAAAGTATGATGCTTGCGGAAAATGACAAACTTATTGCTGAAGGAAAAGAAGTGGCGCGCGGTACACCAATACTTCTTGGTATTACCAAAGCATCCTTGGCAACGGAGTCGTTCATTTCCGCCGCATCGTTCCAGGAAACAACTCGAGTTCTGACTGAAGCAGCTGTAAGCGGAAAAGTCGATGAATTACGAGGTTTGAAGGAAAATGTGATGGTGGGACGCTTGATTCCAGCTGGAACTGGCTATGCATATCACCAGACAAGAAAAGCAAAACGCGCAAAAGCTGCAGGTAATGAGCACATATCGCATACGGTTACAGCTAGTGACGTGGAACAAGCATTAAGTGAGGCACTTAATGCTGATAACGATGATCATTAAATCGGATCTATTGAAGGTGGGTTTGAACTTGACAAACCCGCCAGACCTATATAGAATCCGGCCTCCTTATGCATTCAAAATAAATACAAGTGAAAGTTCGGAGTTAAAAATAAATGGCTACTATTAATCAGTTAGTAAGAAAGCCTCGCGTGGACGCTAAGAAAAAATCAAACGTCCCTGCATTGGAATCCTGCCCACAAAGACGTGGTGTTTGTACTCGTGTTTATACTACAACACCTAAAAAGCCTAACTCAGCTATGCGTAAGGTTGCTCGTGTGCGATTGACAAATGGTTTTGAGGTATCGTCGTATATTGGCGGTGAAGGTCACAATCTGCAGGAACACTCCGTTGTACTAATACGTGGTGGCCGGGTTAAGGACTTACCAGGTGTGCGATATCACACAGTACGAGGAAGTTTAGATACTTCTGGCGTGAGTGATCGTAAACAGGGTCGTTCTAAGTACGGTACTAAAAAACCAAAAGATAAGAAATAATCTGATTGTAGGAACTAGACATGCCAAGAAGAAGAGAAGTCCCCAAACGCGAGATATTGCCAGATCCAAAGCATCATAGCGAAATCCTTGCGAAATTTATTAATGTGCTGATGGTTAGCGGTAAAAAATCAACAGCTGAGAAGATTATCTACGGCGCTTTAGATGTTTTAAGTGATCGCGTCAAGAAATCTAAAAAAGCCGACGATGAAAGCGGTGATCAAGGTAGCACAGGTGGTGTTTCAGCTGTCCTTCGTTATTTTGAACAAGCCCTCGATAATGTTCGCCCAAGCGTTGAAGTTCGTTCGAGAAGAGTCGGTGGAGCAACCTATCAGGTTCCTGTTGAAGTTCGGACTGATAGATCAGTTGCCTTGGGTATGCGTTGGATTGTTCAGGCAGCACGTTCTCGTGGTGAGAAAGGTATGATGCTACGATTGGCTGGCGAACTCTCGGACGCGTTTGAGAGCAAGGGCTCTGCAGTAAAAAAACGCGAAGATACACATAAAATGGCAAAAGCTAACCAGGCATTTGCGCATTTTAGATGGAATTAGAGAGGTAATTCGTCGTGTCTACTCCACTAGAGCTATACAGAAACATCGGCATTGCCGCACATGTAGATGCTGGAAAGACAACCACCACTGAACGTGTTCTGTTTTATACAGGTGTTTCTCATAAAATTGGTGAAGTGCATGACGGTGCCGCTACGATGGACTGGATGGTGCAGGAGCAAGAGCGAGGTATTACAATTACTTCCGCTGCAACCACCTGTTTTTGGCCTGGTATGGACAAAAACTTTCCATTGCATAGAATAAATATTATTGATACGCCGGGCCACGTAGATTTCATGATTGAAGTTGAACGCTCACTACGCGTACTCGATGGTGCAATAGTTGTCTTTGATTCTGTATCAGGAGTTGAGCCCCAATCAGATACTGTATGGAGTCAAGCATCTAAATATGG
>JACCSX010000087.1 GCA_013812775.1 Tatlockia sp.
TTAATGACTGAAAGAACAAACATCCATGAAACCCTCTTTTCTATGGCCGAATGTTGCGCAATACTTAGCATTTATTCCCATACGCAGATGTCAGAGTTTAATTATCAGAAAGCAGTCCTTCTTGCTAATGAATTAATAATGGGTAGCTTAGCAGGAGAAAAGGAACTTGTTAGCCAAGCTGAGGAACTGTGCAATTTAGAACCTCATGAGGAAATCTGGGTTCTCTCTGTTATAAAACGTCTTGAACTACATGGATTTAAGATGACTGAAGAAGATATTTCTAAGAAAGCTAAGAAATTTTTCCATTTACATCCCCAGCAATTGACCTGGATGCTTAAAGTTATTGAACAGCTCAATCCTGATGGGCCTAAGATAGCTGAAACGATGCAACTTATCATCCACTCAAAGAAAGAGGATTATAAGAAGAAGAGCAGTCAAGATGTCACCTCAGAAAAGCAGTTGAATACTAGTTTGACATCGAATAATCCAAATCGTTTTTCTGGCAGACCCTTACCTCCAATACCGCAGAATTCAGCGGATTCTTATAATACTCCATCGTTTGGTCAGATCTAGCTCAGCAAAGTCTGTTCTGATCATTTATCAAAAGTTTTTGTAAGAATCCGACTAGAACATCGTTAATGAAAATATGATCGTCTAAAGATTGTATAAGTCTAAGACCTTGTAGGGCGTTAGAGGTGAAAGCGGCATCAGCCTGAATTAATCTGTCTTTGACAAGGACTTCCTCAGAACAATCAATCCCTTGCTCATTGCAAAGAACCATTACACGCTGACGTATAATTCCTGGCAACACTCCAGAGCTAAGGGAGGGAGTAAAGAGGCAATTATTTTTAATAATAAAGAGATTAGATACCGTTGTATCTGTGGCTTGATTTTTAGAATTGAAAAACAAGACATCATCCGCCCCTGCCGCCTGCGCCTCTCGACGAGCAATAATGGCTTCAAGATAGTTTATTGATTTGAATTGGTAAATTGGATTTTTAGCGTCACGCTGCCAGGCTGCGCTAATAAGTCGAAGGGGTTGAGTACTTTTAACATAGTGAAAGGCGGTGAAAACCAAATGAGAATCATTGGCACGCTCAAGCAGGCCCCGAGGAGCCTTACCTGCGGCAAGAATGACTTTAATGCCAGCATTTCTCAGATTATTTTTGCTAATAAAATGATTGAGCTTTTCAATCCATAATTCAAGAGATAAATTTAAGGGTATCGCTAAATAAATAGCAGCCTTGGTTAAGCGCTGCCAATGCTGCTCAGGATAGCAAGGTTTGGCATCGATAACCTGGAGCGTTTCAAAGAGGCCTTCGCCTAAAAAAACGCGATCGTCGATGGTAAAGGGCAGATTAGATTCATTTTCATGGAAAAAAATTGCTGTGGTCATAAGAACTCAATAATCGACAAAATCATCAAGTTCATCACGCAAACGCTTTTCCTCCAACATATTCTCAAGGCGTCTACGTGCGTCTAAAGTGGAATTTTCGTCAACATCGATTTTTACTTCTTCCTCAGCGTTTACAAATAACTCCCCTTCCACCAATTCTTCTTCATCAAATAATTCACTCATGCCATTCTCACTAAGGTTTTTCAATTTAGGAACGTGAGCACGTTCCTTTTATACTTTCGCTACTTGACAAGGAACAACAGGCTGGCAAGCACCGATAAATTTGAGAGGTATATACCTCATTTTTTTAACTAAGACCAGATCTCTTCCAAAAAAATCTTCTTTACCAGAACTTGAACTCCTAAGGATATGTACGCAATAATCAATCACGAGAACTTAGAAAAAATAAAATATGGCAGATAGTTTCAAATTAGCTCTAAGACGTAGTCGCATGCAAATACGTGAAAATTTATCCCTTGAATACCAAAATGCTGCCTCTACCAAGGTTTGCAACCGTATTCGGGGTTTAGAGGAATATCGTAAAGCTAAACGCATTGCTCTTTATCAGGCTATTGGCGGCGAGATCAGCTTAAATAATTTATGGAATTCTGCACCCTTACAGGGGAAATTTTGTTATTTTCCGGTTCTGACTGACAATAAATCATTATTATTTTTACCCGCCACGCCGTCTACACCTTTTAAACTAAATCGCTATGGCATTCGCGAACCGGATATCGACAAATCTGAGGCACTCGCACCGGAATTACTCGATATTATTTTTATGCCCTTAGTCGTTTTCGATGATTACGGCACTCGGGTGGGAATGGGTGCTGGTTATTATGACCGCACTTTAGCCAAGACCTCTCA
>JACCSX010000104.1 GCA_013812775.1 Tatlockia sp.
GAATCTATGAGGAAGCACAGGCTTATGCTCAACAGGTTGTACTGCGTGCAAAAGGGGAGATAGCTGAGTTTCTGGCTTTATTACCGCAATATGTCCAGGCGCCAGCAGTGACTTCCAAGCGGATGTATTTGGAAACGATGCAACAGGTCTTGTCCAAGTCTTCCAAAATCATCGTCGATAGCAAATCGAATAATGTGTTGTATTTGCCGCTTGATAAATTGGTAAACCGACCAGATTTGCTGCCAAAAGTAGCCGCGATAGGCGCTGCTAACGCTAAGTCTGCGTCGGGCAGCGAGGATGAAAGTCTGGCAGTTAGTAGTCGGGATATTAGTAGACGAACCTATAGCAGTGGCCCAGGGAGAAATTAGCAAATGAACGCAACAAAAACAACCTTAGCCATCCTGGCCTTTATCATTCTTATGGTGGTTTTGGCTAGTATATTCACCATTACCCAGGGTCACCATGGTATTATGCTGCGTCTTGGCCGTCTGGTGAATCATGACGGAAAGCCCTTGATCTTAGGACCAGGTTTACATATAAAGACACCTTTTATAGAGAATGTACGGGTATTTGATACGCGTATCCTAACCATGGATATTAAATCCTCACGCATTGTCACGAAAGAAAAAAAGGATGTTATTGTTGATTATTATGTGAAATGGCGCATCGATGATTTGGCTCGTTATTACAAATCCACTGGTGGTAATGAGCTAAAGGCAGAAACCTTACTTGAACAGCAATTAAATACCTCTCTTCGTGCTGAATTTGGCAAGCGCACTATTTCGGAAGTTGTATCCGGAGGGCGAGACGATGTGATGGATGCCTTGCGCGAAAAAGCTGAACTAAGGGCTGCTGAGTTAGGTATTTCTGTTGTGGATGTTCGAATTAAAGGAATAGAACTTCCTGAAAATACCTCCAACGCTGTTTATCAACGGATGCGGGCAGATATGCAGAAAATAGCTAACCGCCACCGTGCCGACGGAAATGCCGCAGCAGAAGCTATCCAGGCCTCTTCGGATGCGCAAGTAACAGTTCTACTTGCCAAAGCCCTCAGTGAGGGTCAAATGTTGCGAGCTCATGGACAAGCAGAAGCTGCTAAAATTTATGCTTCAGCCTTTGGTCAAAATAAGGAATTTTTTGCTTACTATCGCAGTTTGAAAGCCTATGAAAGTAGTTTTAATAACAAACAGGATCTACTGGTACTTGATCAAAGCTCTGCGTTTTTTGACTATTTTAAACAAGCTTTGAATAGCACAGGCGCTAGCGCAGGTGCTAAAAACTGATTATAATTACGGATTTTGTTGAAATCGGGTTAAGTACGCTTAACCCTTTTTTATTGGATATTTGAGACCTGATTAGAAAGCGCTTTGGCGCGATTGAAGAGATTGTTAGACAAAATTATTGAACAGGACGAGATCTAATGCGTATAACCAGTTTTTTCAGCTTGGCGGGTGAGGGTGGTTTTCCTCGCTGTTGTTCATCAATTTGCAGAATAAAGAGTCGATTATGGGTAAAAATGTTGTTGTTATAGGTACGCAATGGGGTGACGAGGGCAAGGGCAAAATTGTCGACCTCCTAACGCTAGATGCACAGGTTGTTGTCCGTTATCAGGGTGGACACAACGCTGGCCATACTTTGAAAATAAAGGGTGAAAAAACTGTTTTACGCTTGATTCCTTCAGGAATTTTACGTACTCATGTGCAATGTTATATAGGTAATGGCGTCGTCCTCTCTCCCCCTGCTCTGCTTGAAGAAATCAAAGAGCTGGAAAATAAAGGTGTTAAGGTGCGAAATCGGCTTCGTATCAGCCAGGCCTGCCCTCTGATTTTATCCTGTCATATTGCTTTGGACAAGGCACGTGAAAGTCATAAAGGTGCTGTTGCAATCGGTACAACCGGACGTGGCATTGGACCTGCTTATGAAGATAAAGTAGCCCGAAGAGCCCTGAAAGTTGGGGATCTTTTCCATCCTCAGCGGTTTAGAACCAAGTTGACAGAGCTATTGCACTACCATAATTTTGTCTTAAAAAACTATTATGACCAGCCTGAAATTGAGCTGGAACCTTTGTTAGAAGAAGCACAAGGCTGGGCGGAATTTTTGCGCGAAATGGTCTGTGATGTAGTTACCTGTTTGCACGAACATAGAACAAAAGGTGACGCCATCTTATTTGAAGGCGCACAAGGTGTTTATCTTGATATCGATCATGGCACTTATCCTTTTGTAACCTCCTCAAATACCTGTGTTGGCTCGGTGATTAATGGTGCTGGCTTTGGACCTCGTTACCTGGATTACATCTTAGGGATTACTAAAGCATACACCACACGAGTTGGAGGTGGCCCCTTCCCAACAGAACTTCACGACGAAAATGGGAAAACACTTGCGAGCCGCGGCAATGAGTTTGGTGCTGTAACCGGTCGCCCTCGCCGCTGCGGATGGTTTGACGCCGCTTTGTTAAGACGTTCTATCGAGCTTAACAGTATCACTGGCTTGTGCATGACCAAGCTTGATGTTTTAGATGGCTTGGAGATTATAAAAATTGCAGTTGCTTATCGTGATGAGAATGGCAATCTGCTAACACGTCCTCCACAGGCTGCAGAAGATTTTGATGGATTAGAGCCTGTTTATGAAGAAATGCCAGGTTGGTCAGAGACAACTGCTGATGTGACTGATCTTAAGCAATTACCTGCGAACGCTCTGGCCTATGTAAAGCGAATTGAAACTTTACTCGGTATTCCTGTAGATATGCTGTCAACCGGCCCTGAAAGGGATTCTACAATTATTTTGCGAGATCCTTTTACGGTTTAGTTTTGGAATTTTACCGGCCTATTTTTTTACTACAAATAGGCTGTTCAAGTTTTGTAATGATCACTTAGCATTGGACAATCAACTTTCATTTTATTGATTGTAAAATACCAGCAATTGTATCTGTTCTTGAACCTTGTTCTGCTTGGCTTATTTGAGTATCAAGATTTACATAATTCTCTGAAAATCGAGATTGTTTAAACAATCCAAAGGCAGAACTGCTGTGGGTGTATGCATAATGATGCGTTTTTTTAAATAATTTATTTTTATTAGCTTTAATTTCATATTTAAGCGCTAATTGCCATGCTGTTGCTGATCTGGAGTCTGGATTCTCTTTTACATAGTTACAAATTTCCGCTTCCGTTAAATCAGCCTTATCCACTAATGAATTCCAACTTTTAAAAAGAGAAAGAGAACTTTGTCCTTCATATAAAGCCTTATAAATGGTTTTAAAATTGTCTCTTTTGTTGTTCAGGATTTTGACTTCTTTTTTCTCAATATTCGAAGGGCTTTCAACATTGGTTAATTGCAATGAAGGTTTAAAATCAGTTTTAAAGGATTTTGACACTCGTGCTAACTCTACTATCCCTAAATCGGCTAAGGTTAAGTTAAAAATCAAATTATGCACTTCTTTTGGAAGAAAAAATTCACTCATATAATTTAAAAGGATAAAATTTTGAAAAAGCCCCCAGGTTTGTATCTTTATATTTCGTTTAATTATTTGTTCAATTTTCAAGCAGGTGTCTTGACGAATGTAATTTTGGAAAATACTACGTTCTTCTTTAAAGATTTGGAGCTCAGTGAGACTGGTATTTTTCTCTATATGAATTAAAGAGTTGTCGAAGATGGAACTTAGGGCCTTATTATAACTTATATTAAGACTTTTAAGTGTCTGATTTTCTGCAACCGCTGCCAAGATTGTTTGAACTGCAATAGATTGATTTTGCTCAGTAAAAGTTCGCTCAAGGTTGAGGGATCTAAGGCCGATGTTGTTTTTAAGAACCTTTGCGACATCTTCAGCCTCGTAGTGAATGTTGCCCATAGAATTTCCACTCAAATCGACATGAATAAGACTCTTATTGTTTTCCAGGGCTTTGAAGATTAAAGATGCATCATCTGAGGAAAGAGGGTAAAAATTGCGCTCCCACCCGGTAAAATCCTGCGTAGGGCCAATCGAAAGAGAAGTCAATTTTGAATTGTTTTTAATAAGATCAGCGAGAAGGACAGCTGATTGGTGGTTTAGATTTCCTTTAATTCTAAAAGTTAATTGCTCTATTGAGGAGTTTGCTATCATTACTTGTTCATAAAAACTTATAAAATTTGTATTTGAAAAACCAACTAATTGCGCTGACTGAAGACCCTTCCATTGATTTAATTTTGCACCTAGTTGCTCTTGCTGGGTCAGAGAAATCTCGAAGGGTTCACGTAGTCCTAATTCAAGTTCCCTTGGATTTTTTGCTTTTTCAATAAAATAAAGAGCTAGCTCAAAATCATTCTGTGTTTTGATGTGCATTTGAATCTTTGAAGAACTAATATGAAGATGTGGTAAAACAATTTCTTCTAAACTTTGATTAGACTTAAGTAATTCTAAAATGTCAAAATCGTTACCGTAATAACAATCGGATTTTAAAACTATACTTTTTAAGTTTGTATGATTTGTAACGGATTGAGCTAGAGCCAGGAAACCCTGCTCAATCCCACTATCATGCACCTCTAGCATTGTTAAATTCTTATTTATTTTCAATGCGTTAGCGATGAGAAACATATCATTTTCACAGGTCCTGCTTATTGAAAGAACCTTTAAAGTATCTGAGTTTTGAATGAAATAAGCTATATTGCTGATATCTCCATAAAAGCATCTAAGCCTAAGTGACTCTAGAGATTTCAATTCTTTTATAGCCTTTCCGAATAGGTTTATAGTCGTCGGCTCCTCCTCTTCGTATTGAAAATCTCTAGAAAATGATAAATCTAGCGTTTTAAGGTTGGTTTTGGATTTTAAACCCTCGGTCAATAAAATTAGTCTGTTGATAGAAAGCTGACAAGTTCCAAAATACAAAATACAAGTTGTAATTTCATTACTTAATGCCTTAATACATAGATCTAAGTCTTCTTCAACATTGATACTGTATTTTAGGGTATGGGGAGAATTTATCTCCATTTTAGTCAACATAAGGGCTTAATATGATTATAAAATGAATTAATAGTATCATCTTTGATTAATTATAACAATGGAAAATCAAAAAAAATCGGGCGAAAAGCCCGACCTATAATAAGATTTTTTACAGCTTAGCGATTGATAGCAACTGCCAATCCTTTCAGGATAGTTAAGGCAGCATATAATTGATAATCTTCATGTAATAAGGTTTGATCATCTTTTATTGCAGCATTAGTTACTTTCGTTTGGTCGTTATTAATAAGATGTCCACTCAAATTGGATTCGCTAAACCCGGCAAAAATGTCAGGTTTAGGAGCCGTTTTCGAGACTTCAATCTCTTCGACAACGATATCAGGAGTTATCCCTTTTGCCTGTATAGACACACCTGATGGCGTATAATATAAAGCTGTGGTCAGTTTTATTCCTCTTTTTTCATCAAGCGGTAACACGGTTTGCACTGAACCCTTACCAAAGCTTTGGGTGCCTAAGATAATGGCTCGTTTATTATCCTTCAATGCGCCTGCGACAATTTCTGAGGCTGAGGCCGAGCCATTATTAATCAAAACAATCATTGGTGCTTTATTTATTATATCTTTGGTATTGGTTGATAGTGCAGTAAATTTGGATCCAGGCAAGCGTCCCTGGGTATATACAATCATTTCCGGTTTACCATTTTTATCCGAGGCAAGGAATGCATCAGAAACCTGAATTGCTGAGTCCAAAAGACCGCCGGGGTTGTTTCTTAAGTCTAGAATCATCCCTTTTAAATTACCACCTGTTTGTTGTTTGAGTTGTGCAATCGCTTTTTCCATATCCTGGCCAGTGAATGCCTGAAACTGAGTGATGCGCACATAACCGTAACCATCGTCTAATAGTTTGGATTTCACAGACTTAATCATAATTTTTTCGCGAACCAGAGAGAAAACCAGTGGCTTGCTTACACCCTTCCGTAAAACGGTTAGATCAAGCGTGCTGCCTTCTTTCCCGCGCATCAGTTCAACTGCTTCCTTAAGACTAATGCCCTGAACCGATCTGCTTCCAAGTTTTATAATGTAATCGCCTGATTTAATGCCGGCTTTAAAAGCGGGTGTATCGACTAGAGGAGTGACAACTTTAACAACGCCGTCTTCCATAGTCACTTCTATGCCTAAGCCGCCGAATTCGCCACTGGTAGATGTTTGCAGTTCTTTGTAGGCGTCTTCATCGAGATAGGTCGAGTGTGGATCAAGTCCGCTTAACATGCCGCGAATCGCATTATCAAATAATTCTTTGTCGTCTACCGGTTTGACATAATATTTTTTAATTTCGCCGATTGCAGTTGAAAAACGTTGCACATCTTCCATGGGAATTTGTGAGTTAGTGTTTTGATTGCTGTAAGGGAAGGCTTGCGCTGGGAAAATTAGAGCGGTAGTAACTAATGTTGCCATGGCGACGCCAAAGTAAAAGCGATTCTTGTGCATAGAGTTCTCCTTGGGTAAGTTTGGCACGCAGCAAGCGGCCTCCCTCCGGTATCGAATTCTTTGTTGCAATTTAAGTGCCAGGGGCAATTATTTTGATAACCAATCGAGTGGGGGTAACGCTTTGCCTCTACATCTTACTTCAAAGTATAGTCCGTTTTGTTTTAATCCACCGCTGTGGCCGACAGCTGCTATCTGCTCGCCTTGCCTAACGATTACCCCTTTTTGTTTAAACAAGGATTGGTTGTGGGCGTATAAGGTCATATAGCCTTGACCATGATCAAGAATTAACAAAAGACCGTAGCCATTTAGCCAATCACTAAAAACTACTTTACCCGGATAAACCGCTTTAACTGGCGTGCCTTCGCCGGCAAAAAATGTCAGACCCTGGTTCATTTTTACTAAGGCTTGTTTATTAATTTGAACAGGCTTTGGTAATTTCCTACGCATCTGGGTGAATGGTTGGCTGGTTTGAATGATACTTTCCAAGGCTATTATTTTTAGCAACTTTGATAAATTTTCTTTATTACGTTGATATTCAGACAAAGTACGTTGTTTAGTTTGAATTTCATTGTTTAGCGAATGAAGCACGGCGGTATGGTAGAGTTTATTTTGTTCAAGATTTTGTTGATGTTTGCTGAGATGGTGTTGCAATTGTTGCTGGCTTTGCAGTTCAGCTTTCAATGAGTCCTGATTCTGTGTCAGGTTTCGCTTGGTTGCATCAATTTGATCGATGATCTTTTGTCGTGATTGTACAAAATACTGATGAAAAGTAAGCAAACGAGAAACTGCATAGGGCTCATCTTGGTTAAGCAGCCATTTAATAGGTTGATATTCGCCCATTTTGTAACGTGTTCGCACATGTTCGCTCAATAATTGCTGTTGAGCAACCAGCTGTTTATTTAATTCATTAACACGTTGTTGTAAATTTCTAATCTTTTGTTGTTTTGCATTCATGTCAGAGTTAATGATTTGCAATTGATGAACCTTTAAACCAATTAGTTTTTCAGTTCCAGAAAGTTCCTGATTCAATATTCCACGTTTGTCATTAGCGGAGTTTAAGGTTTGCTTGAGTCTAAAGATTTGCGTATCCAGTGCCTTTAACTTGTTTTTGGTTTGGATGAGAGAAGAGTTTTCTGCCCAGACAGGGGTTGGCACCTTGAATAAAAAGGCAATGACCAGCAACTTCATAAGGACTGTGGACCTTTGATATCCCGATGCCGACTTACCGCGGTTTATCCGCGGTATCCAGAAGATAGTAAACTTAGGAACATATTTCATCATATAAATCTCACCATTTTGGATTAAACTCTTCGATTAAATTGAGTCTCCACTTTATGAGCATTTGCTAAATAAATAGATTTGAGTTTATCTAGACATCTCTGGATACTGCGGATACATCTAAGTCGGTCAGCGGGTATCCTGTCAATAATTTCTAAGTTTCTGCCAATAATATATTACCAGTCATTTCCAAAGGCTTGGCAATCCCAAATAGAGCAAGAATCGTAGGGGCAATATCAATTAAACTACCTTTTTTACAGTTAAAATGCCAATCTTCACCGACAAAAAGTAGCGGTACGGGCTGGCAGGTATGCGCTGTATGAGCTTGCTGGGTCTTTTCGTCAAACATTGACTCAGCATTGCCGTGATCTGCAGTAATCAATAAAGAGCCGCCAACAGAGTCAAGCGCCTGCCATACCTGACGCATGCATTTATCCAGGCATTCAATAGCCTTTACCGTCGCATTAAAATCACCGCTATGGCCAACCATATCCGCATTTGCATAGTTACAAATGATTAGATCATAAGCTTGGCTACGAATAGCGTCTGCAAGGGCAGCAGTCAGCTCTGGCGCGCTCATTTCTGGGGCTAGATCATAGGTAGGAATCATAGGAGAGGGAATTAGAAGGCGATCTTCGTTAGCAAAGATCTGCTCTGATCCGCCATTAAAGAAATAAGTGACGTGCGCGTATTTTTCTGTTTCAGCAATGCGTAGTTGGTTATAGCCATGCTCGGCCATGATCTCTCCAAGCGTATTATGCAGTTCTATAAGGGGGTATGCGCATTCAGAATCTAATCCATTTGAATAGTGGGTCATCGAGACAAAATGGCCAAGATTGGGGCAGGTGTCGCGCATAAATTCATTAAAAGACGGATCAAGAAAAGCTTGACTAAGCTGGCGCGCACGATCGGCACGAAAATTAAAAAAGAACAGGGAATCGCCATCTTCAATAACTTGGGTCTCACCAATCAGAGTCGGAGGTATGAATTCATCAAATTTTCTTTCAGTATAAAAATGAGCCACTGCCTCCTCGGCCGTGTTGAAATGGTAGCTGCTCTTTGCTTCAGTTAATAGATGGTAAAGAGGCGCTATACGATCCCAGCGTTTGTCGCGATCCATTGCGAAGTAGCGACCGCAAATAGATCTGATTCTGGCAACGGGATAGAGTTCAAGCTGCTGGTTAAGCCTTGCCAGACTTTCCAGGGCAGATTGTGGGGGCGTATCGCGACCATCGAGGAATAAGTGTAGAGAAATTTGATTGAATTTTAGTTCAGCGCAAAGGTCTAAGAATGCAAATAAATGTTTTTCATGGCTATGTACGCCCCCATCGGAAAGCAAGCCCATAATGTGCAAGGTTTTACCATGGACTTTAAGGTCGTTAATAAGATTGATAAATACCGGGTTTAGAGCAAATTCTCCCCTCGCGATCGCTTGATTAATGCGCGTGAAATCCTGATTAACAACACGTCCAGCGCCGATGTGCATATGACCGACTTCAGAATTTCCCATTTGCTCATCAGGTAAACCCACCTTAATTCCTGATGCATCAAGCAAAATATGTGGTTGTGTCAGCCACCATTCATCCCATTGCGGGGTATTGGCTGCAGCAATTGCATTATGTTTGGAATTAGTGCTGTAACCCCAGCCGTCGAGGATTAATAAGACGAGGGGTATATTTTTAGGCATCTCAACTCTCTTTTGAAAAAAGAGATTATATAGTGAAATGTTCGTATATCCAGCTTCTATTGAATGAAAACTATCAAATAAAATTCATAGCCTTGAACCAGATTAAAGGGGCGATCTAATAAAGATCCAAGATGCACTTAATATTTTGCTGCAAAGCAGTTAGACTAGTCGCCATTTTGGGTTGTCGGATGAATTGGGTTGAATGAAATTTTACCCCAACATATTGCCATTGTAATGGATGGTAATGGACGTTGGGCGCAAAGCCGCGGATTATTAAGAGTCAAAGGGCATCGTGCTGGAGCTGATGCGGTGAAGAACGTCATTCGTTGTTGTTTACATTATCAGATTCCAGTTCTAAGCCTTTTTGCCTTTAGTAGTGAAAATTGGTCAAGGCCGGAAAATGAAGTGGCCTTTCTTATGCAGCTTTTTGTGGAAGCACTGGGACGTGAAGTACAGGATTTGCATCAACATGGTATAAGACTGCAGTTTACAGGCGACAGGAGCGGCTTATCATCAACCCTGCAAGAGCAAATGCAGGTTTCTGAAACACTTACCGAAAATAATAAGCAATTGATTCTTAATATCGTTGTTAATTATGGTGGAAAATGGGATCTTATTCAGGCTATTAAAAAAATAGCCACAAAAGTCAAAGCAGAAGAACTTAGTGTGGAAGCTATTGATGAGTTTGTATTGGCAGAATCTCTCTCTACCTCTGGCTTGCCTGATCCTGATTTATTTATTCGGACTGGTGGTGAACAACGGATCTCTAATTTTTTTCTTTGGCAACTTGCCTATACAGAATTGTATTTTGCTGATGTGCATTGGCCAGATTTTAGTGCCGATGAGTTTAAAAAAGCCCTTGCCAGTTTTAGCGGAAGAGAGCGGCGTTATGGCAAGACATCCCAGCAATTGAACGAGGCTTAATATGTTAAGACAACGATTTTTGACAGCTATAGTGCTGGTTCCTCTTGTACTATTTGCCATTTATTATGCCAATAGCTGGATTTTTACCACTTTAGTTTTAATACTAATGCTTGCTTGTGCTCAGGAATGGTTATCTTTAATACCTGTGAAAAACCTTGGGTTAAAATTAATTTTCATTGCTGCTGTATTGACCATGACCTGGTTAACTCATTTTTATTATATTTATTGGTTAATGGCGGGGATGTTTCTCTGGGGCCTTAATATAATTGCTATTCTTTACTATCCAAAATCCCAGGGCATTTGGGGTTATCCCTGGATTGTTTTTCTCACGGGCTTATTAGTCTTGCCTTTATTTGCGCAATCCATGCTGCAAGTTTTTCAGCAGGATCTAGGCAAGGATTTGATAGTTTACCTTTTGTTTCTTGTTTGGGCATCTGATATAGGCGCTTATTTTGCAGGTAAGCAATGGGGGCGGCACAAATTAATCCCTCTGGTTAGTCCTGGAAAAACTTTTGAAGGCGCTACTGGCGGCTTTATTTTTTCGATGCTTGTAGCCTTAGCCGGTAATTATTTTTTTCAGCCGGTGCATCCTCTCAGGTGGTTCTTAATTGCAATATTGACTGCATTAATCTCAGTATTTGGGGATTTATTTATTTCGATGCTAAAAAGACGGTCGAAAATCAAGGACACGGGTAATTTATTGCCTGGACATGGTGGTGCCTTAGATCGTTTGGATAGTCTGATTGCTGCCTTACCTTTATTCAATTGTGGGTTAATTTTTCTGGCCCCGGGATTATAAATATGGTTTCAACCTTATTTTATTTTTTTCTAGCACTTTTGCTGTTAATTACGGTGCATGAATATGGACATTTTATAGTTGCTCGTTTATGCGGCGTTAAAGTTCTTCGATTTTCTTTTGGTTTTGGTAAGGTTTTAGCACGTTGGCATGATAAAAAAGGAACAGAATATGTCTGGTCCCTTGTTCCTTTGGGTGGCTATGTGAAAATGCTCGACGAAAGTGAAGGAGAGGTTCCAGCAAATGAACGCCATCTTGCTTTTAATAACAAATCTATCTGGGCGCGAATTGCAATAATTTCTGCAGGGCCAATTTTTAATTTTCTCTTTGCTTTTTTCGCTTTATGGTTAGTGCTTGTAATCGGGATCCGTTCCTTGGCACCAATGATTGATGATGTAAAGCCAGGCTCCATTGCAGCGCTTGCTGGACTACAACCCAAAGAAGAAATTCTGAGCCTGGACGGGAAAAAAATAGCCTCTTGGCGTGATTTTCAATTTGCACTGATGCCTTTGCTGGGATCGGGTGAAAAGGTGTCGATTTCGGTTAAATCTTACGACAGTAGCCAGAAGAAAAATTTAACCCTGTCGCTTGCTGATTGGCATATTGACTCCAGGAAACCTGATCCTTTAGGTAGTTTGGGGATTATACCCTTTATACCCAAGGTACCCCCTATTATAGGCGAGGTAGTAGCTGATACTCCTGCCGCCGCAGTCGGTCTCAGACAGGGCGATATTATTAAACAAATGAATGGGAAATCTTTAGACGATTGGCTGGAATTAGTTGAGTATGTAAAAATGCATCCAGAAGGAAATTTAAACCTCGCTTTTTGCAGAGCCGGGCAAGATAACAAAGTTAGCCTGCATATGGGCTCTAAGATCAATAATGGCCAAAAAGAAGGGTTTCTTGGAGTGCGTTCGCAAAATATTGACTGGCCTAAACAATGGCTTCGTATAGAGCGTCAAGGGCCCTTTGAAGCGATAGGAACAGCCTTTAAACAAACCTATGAAATAACTGGAGCTACCTTTTCTTTAATTGGTCGTTTTGCCACAGGAAAATTAGCTATGCAAAGTATTAGCGGTCCTGTGGGTATTGCTCAAGGCGCTGGTGAGTCTGCACGTAGTGGTTTAAGCTATTACCTCTCTTTTCTGGCCTTGGTTAGTATTAGTTTGGGGGTATTGAATTTATTACCAATACCCATGCTGGATGGCGGACATTTATTGTATTGTGCTATTGAAATTATTTTCCGACGTCCACTGAAAGATAGTGTAAAATCGGTTGGAATCTATTTGGGGCTGGTTTTTTTACTGGGCTTAATGTTGTTAGCTTTGAGTAACGACATATCGCGTTTATCAAATTGATAAATTTCTCACATATTGTTGTTTTATATAAATAGGAATAATTTTTACTTTAAAATGCGCAACTTAATTTACGTGGGTGATTATATATAACGCAAATCCCCCTGTTTTTATGCAAAAAATATAGGATTTCAGAATATGGATCTGTTTCAATTTCTTGACAGGACCTGTTAGTTCCTATAAAAGGTTGCAATTTATATTCTCGCTGGATGATAGGGATCGACCCTGAGTTTTGCGCCAAGCTTATCAGATGTACTGGACAAAATAATAATGAAAAAAGTCAGTAGAAAAATTTTATTGGGTATTTGCTGGTCAACTTTACTGGCCTGGTCAGTCCAGGTAAGTGCAGCGAATGAATTCGTAGTACGTGATATCAAGGTAACCGGCTTGCAACGTATAAGCACGGGTACTGTATTAAATTATTTGCCTGTTCAGGTTGGCGAAGAAATAGGGCCTGCCTCCACCGCGCAAATAATCAGAGCGTTATACGATACTGGTTTTTTCCAATCAGTGGAGCTTGAAAGGAGAGGAAATAGCCTGATTGTTAACGTTATAGAGCGGGCCACCATAGGCTCGGTGACAGTTAACGGCAATAAAGAAATCCCAGCTGATAAAATGAAAGAACTGTTAAAGCAGCTTGGGTTGGTTAAAGGCCAGGTATTTCAACGCTCATCACTTGAAAGGTTATCAAAAGAATTAAAGCAGTCTTACAATGCTCGCGGAAAATACAATGCGCGTATCGAAACTAATGTAACGACTCTGACAGAAAATCGCGTCGCAATTTCTGCGACTGTTTCTGAAGGGCGCGTATCGCGAATCAAGGAAATAAAATTCATTGGTAATCATGATTTTTCAACCAATGATTTAAAACCAGTGATCTCTTTATCCTCTTCAAATATGTTTACTTATTTCACCAAAAAAGATCAGTACTCCAAAGCAGCTATGGATGCGTCCTTGGAAGCCTTGCGCTCCTACTACCTTGACAGGGGATATTTGAAATTCAGGATTGTTTCCTCTCAGGTTTTACTAGCGCCTGATAAAAAAGATGTTTTTGTCAACATTCACGTTGAAGAAGGTCCGCAATACCGCTTTTCAAGTTATGCGATTACAGGCAAGACGATTTTACCTAAATCAAAAATAGATGCCTTAGTTCAAGTTAAGGCAGGTGAAGTGTTTTCCCGTAAAAAGGTAACTGAAAGTATTTCTGCAATTGGTTTAGCCTTAGGCGATATTGGTTATGGATTCCCGGCAATCAATGCTGATCCTCGGATTGATGAAGCTAATAAAACTGTGTTTATTAATTTCATTATTGAGCCGGGTCGACATGTCTATGTCCGACGTATAAATTTTCATGGCAACACCAAAACAGCAGATTATGTCTTGAGAAATGTTATTCGTCAGAATGAGGGTTCTTTGCTGTCTTTGCATAATATTAAAGAATCTGAACGGCAAATGCGTAATTTAGGCTATTTAAAAAATGTTAATGTAAAAACAACCCAGGTTCCTGGCGCAAATAATCAGGTTGATCTGGATGTGGAGGTGGAAGAAGCTCCTTCTGCTGAAGCGACTGCCTCCTTAGGCTACGGAACCAATGGTCCTCAATTTAATGCAGCATTCAATCAGCATAATTTTATGGGAACCGGGCGTTCTTTAGGCTTTGGCTTTAATGCAAGTTATTGGGGAAGGGATTATTCTTTTAATTACTACAATCCTTTTTATACTAAAACCGGTGTGGGTCGTGGGTTTAATTTTTACTATCAAACAATTGATCCTAAACGTTTAAAAGATATCTCTGTTTATTCCGCTGACCGTTTCGGTGGCGATGTGAATTACAACATCCAACTTAGTGAATATAGTAGCTTACAGCTTGGCTATGGTTACCAGGATTTAAAAATTAAATCCCCGGGGGTTGTTCGACCTTTTCAAAATTTCGTGGCTGCAAAAGGACGAAATTTCAATCAGATACGTTTGACCGCGGGATGGGGTCGTAATACCTATGACCAAATGCCCTATCCGACCAGAGGTTGGAATCAGCAGGCTGGTGTTATAGTAGCGTTGCCCGCCTCCTCTCACTCGCTGTCCTATTACAAAGCGTCTTATATGACGCGAATCTACCAACCCCTTGTCAAAGGATTTATATTTACAATTTTAGGAAATGTTGGCTACGGTAATTCATTTAATGAAGGCGGTTTACCGTTTTTTGAAAATTATTACGCAGGAGGCATATCTTATCCTGGTCAAGTGCGAGGCTTTGACAGTTATTCCTTGGGTCCTAAAGATAATTTTCGCAATGCACTTGGTGGAAACCTTTTATTAAATGCGAATGCCGGGCTCATTTTGCCTTACCCCTTAAGCCGAGATACAGTACGAACTACTATTTTTACAGATGCTGGTAATGTATGGGCTCGAGGGATACCCTCGGAATATACTGGTACAGCTGCTGGTCCTATACGTTATTCAGCGGGGGTGTCACTTGAGTGGCGTTCACCGTTCGGGCCTTTGGCATTTAGCCTTGCTGCGCCTTTAAATAAACAACCCTTTGACGATAAACAATTCTTCCAATTTAGTTTATCTTCCGGGTTTTAATAGGGATATATGAATTATTCGGCATATTTTGAGGAAAGGCTCTATTGCAGTTATCGCAACCTAAATCGAAATATGCTAGCATCAAAGTCTTTTTAATTAGGAGAGTAACAAATGAAGCGTATTACTGGGATTTTAATCGCGTTGGTATTAAGCGTAAGTGGTTTTAATGCATTTGCGGATGGTGCAAAAATTGGTGTAGTTGACTTGCAAAAAATCATGCAAACTTCTAGTCAAATGAAAACAATTCAGCAAAAACTTGAAAATGATTTTAAACCCCGTCGCGACAAATTACTCGCTATGGAAGAAGGTTTAAAACAGGATATGGAAAAATTCAAGCGTGATAGCACTGTACTTAGTGATTCACAAAAGAAAGAGCTTGAGAAAAAAATTGTCGGAATCCAGCAAAATTTTGAAAGAGAAGGTCAGCAATATCAGCAAGAATTAAGTACTGCTCATAATGAAGCAATGGAAGAGTTATACGGCAAAATTCGTAAAGCAATAGCAAAAGTTGCAGCCACTGATAAGTACGATATCGTACTACAGAAAGACGCCGCTCCTTTCAGTTCTGAGAAGTTGGATATTACTGATAGTGTATTGAAGCAAATAGCTTAATCAGTGAGTTTTGTGTGCATACCCTCGCTGAATTGACTCATCGCCTGGATGGCTGCTTACATGATAATGACGAGCAGTCTATCCACCGTTGCATAGTTAAATCGCTCTACTCAAAAAGATTTGTCCTTAGATGATTCTAACTTGCTACAGTTGTTAAGACGACTCCATAGTTGTGGTAAATCCTTTGATTTCTATCTAAGGACATTGGCAAAATGGTTAATAAGGCTGAAAAATTTTAAATATAAGAAAGGCCTTCATTCCTAGCACATCAATTTTTCTACGACTGTTTTGGGAAAGAATGTTTTAGTTGGTGCGAACACAGTTATCGGGGCAGAATTTCTGGTGATGGCTTGTATGCGCAGTAAACTATGTGATTGAAGCAGAGTAAAGTTGACCAGAAAACCAGAATTCATTGTGGAGTTTATGGTTTTAAATGGTGGAGATAAGTTCTGAGGTTGTAAAGCCTTGCCGAAGGCAGGGCGTTTATTCTGCTGGTATTGTGGTAACTGAGCATCAATTCAGGCGTCGAAATGTCGCTCGTTTCGTGGACTGAACGTTATATTATGCGACTTATCAGATTGAAAAGGACTGTATCAAAGCTCATAAAGGAAGAGTTTTATGAGCAAACAGAGGAATTATGAATGATGAGAGTAAGGTATGAATGAACCCATTAACATAATTAAAATTCTGGAGTTATTACCGCACCGTTATCCCTTTATTCTGGTAGACAGGGTTGTGGCGTACAAGGAATTTGATTATCTGACTGCGATCAAAAATGTGACTATGAATGAGCCTTTCTTTACAGGACATTTTCCAGGGAATCCAATTATGCCTGGCGTGTTAATGTTGGAAGCTTTAGCACAGGCCAGCGCTATTCTCTCCAACTTATCGCGTACAGCAAAAGAAGGACATGAGTTTTTGTATTTTTTTGCGGGTATTGATAATGCTAAATTCAAGCAAGTAGTTATCCCCGGCGATCAATTGCGTTTAGATGTTAAATTAGTTGGTCAAAAACGCGATTTTTGGCGGATGCATGGCGAAGTCTTTGTCGGTGACAAACTTGTATGCTCTGCTGATTTAATGAGTGCAGCGAAGGAAATTAAAAGTGATAGATGAACGTGCAATGATCCACCCCTCAGCAACAATAGCCAATGGGGTAACAGTAGGCCCGGGCACTGTGATTGGTGCTGATGTTGAAATAGGGGAAGGTACTTGGATTGGCCCACACGTTGTGATTCAAGGCCCTACCGTTATAGGTAAGAACAATAAGATTTTCCAATTTGCCTCTGTTGGTGATGAACCACAGGATACAACTTATAAAGGTGAACCTACTCGTCTTGAAATTGGCGATAATAACGTTATTCGTGAATATTGCATGATAAGCAGAGGTACAGTTAAAGGCGGAGGTGTTACCCGTCTTGGTAATGATAATTATTTAATGGCCTATTCACATATAGGTCATGATTGCCTGCTTGGCTCCAATATTATCATGATAAATTATTCAGCTTTATCTGGGCATGTCGTTGTTCATGATTATGCGACCATTGGCGCTTATGCTGCTATACATCAATTTTGTCATGTAGGCGCTTATGCGTTTATTGCGCGCGCAACTTATATTACCAAGGATGTTTTACCCTACGTCATGATTGCTGGTAACGCGACATCGGCTTGCGGTCTTAATACGGTTGGTTTACGACGCCGGGGATTTTCGGCCTCCGCGATCGAGCATTTACGCCGTGCTTATAAAATTATTTTTCGTAAAGGATTAACAGTGCAACAAGCGGTTGCCGAATTGGAGTTAATGCAAATTGATTGCCATGAAGTCATTCCTATGATTGATGCATTAAACCAGTCAAGTCGAGGGATTGTCAGATAAAATGCTAGATTCTCAATTACTCCGTGATAAAACCCATTATGTTGCTGAACAATTATTGCGACGAGGGTTTAGTTTGGATGCTGATGCCTATATAGCGCTTGAAGAGCAAAGAAAAGTGCTCCAGGTTGCTACACAAGCCCTGCAAAATGAACGTAATCTGCGTTCTAAAACCATTGGGCAAGCAAAGGCACGTGGTGAAAACATTGAAGCAATGCGAGGAGAAGTCCATCGACTGGGTCAGGAGCTGGATAGCAAAAAAGCAGAGCTAGAACATATCTTAGAACAACTAGAGGCAATAGCCTTAACTTTGCCTAATATGCCGCATGAGTCAGTACCTGAAGGCTCTAATGAAAATGATAATCAGGAAATTCGCCGTTGGGGAACCATTCCGCAGTTTGATTTTTCGCCTAAATCTCATGACGAGCTGGGAGAAGCTTTAGGATTAATGGATTTTGCAATGGCTGCAAAAATTACAGGCAGTCGTTTTGTGGTGATGAAATCTCAGCTAGCCAGACTACACCGCGCTTTAATCCAATTTATGCTCGATATACACACTCAGGAACACGGTTATCAGGAAATTTATGTTCCTTATATAGTCAATGCCGATAGTTTACTAGGAACTGGTCAACTTCCGAAATTTGCAGATGATTTATTTAAGCTTAGTGGTGACCATAATTATTATCTAATCCCTACTTCAGAAATATCCGTCACCAATACCGTGCGTGATACTATTTTAGATTCAGAAAATTTGCCAATAAAGCATGTTTGCCACTCTCCTTGTTTTCGCAGTGAAGCAGGCTCTTATGGAAAAGACACTAAGGGAATGATTAGACAGCATCAATTTGAAAAAGTTGAGCTAATCTGGATTACAAAAGCCGCATGCTCATACGAGGCGCTGGATCAGCTTGCAAGTCATGCCGAAACTATCCTTCAACGCTTAAATTTGGCTTATAGAGTGCTCACCTTATGTACAGGCGACATGAGCGCTACCTCTGCGAAAACCTATGATTTAGAAGTCTGGCTTCCTAGTCAAAATTGCTATCGAGAAATTTCTTCCTGTTCCAATACGGAAGCTTATCAGGCTAGGCGAATGAAGGCTCGCACCCGTAATCCAGAGACAGGTGAGATGGAATTAGTACATACTCTAAATGGCTCAGGTCTTGCAGTAGGTCGTACTTTAGTAGCCATTATGGAAAATTATCAGGATAAAAACGGCAATATTCATATTCCTAAAGTCTTGCAGCCTTATGTGGGTGGATTAGAGTTAATTGAAAGTAGTTCTGAATAAGGAGCTGAAAGGCAACATTTGAACGGTTCATTTTTAATTAAAAATGAACAAAAAGTCCAAAACCAACCCTCCCCCGCGCTCACTCGCAGTTTTCTATCCAGTTTCCTCTTGCTTGCCAGCTTAGCCTGAGTCGATAAACATGGAGTGTTTAATAAGTAGTTAGAGTTGTAATCACCTACTCGTTTTCTATTACATTTTCAAAAGTTCCAAAGGTAATCAAACTTTAAATCAAGCTTAAGTAATAAGGAAAAAATGTGACTGTTAATGAATCAATATCAATTGCTGTGTTCCAAGGGGAAATAAAGCAAGGTAACTCCAGCGCTAATTTAGAAAAAACTATTGAACAGCTTTTTATAGCAGAATCAAGGGGCATTGATATTTTATGCATGCCAGAATCATTTTTACATGGCTATTTTGAGTCAAAAAAGGATGCTTTGATTAATTCAATAGATCTAGCTACCGAAGCATATCTAATAATACTCGAAAAATTAAAGCCATTTAATAAAACAACTTTATTGCTTGGACTTAATGAGCGGCAGGGCAATCAAGTTTTTAATTCAGTGGTGGTTATCGAGAATGGCAAGCACATTGGTAAGTATTCTAAAGCGTATACCTATCCACCTTATGATTATTTTTCCTTGGGAAAAGAATTTCCTATTTTTGAAAAAAAAGGGATTAGATATGGCATTATAATTTGTATTGATAGTGCCTATCATGAACCTACTCATATCCTTGCTCTGAAAGGCGCCCAACTCATTTTTTGCCCTATGTATAACAGGGTTGCGAATGATGCCAGAATGCTTAGTTACCTCAATAGGAAAAGCCACTTCATCGCAAGAGCATTCGAAAATGAATGTTGGCTCGCTTGCAGTGACATTACTTTGGAAAACGATGGGGAATTCGTATGCCCTGGCTCCGCTACAATTTTAGATAAAAATGGTGAAGTTGTTTGTCTGAGCAACCATTTAGAGAAATGTTGTTACAGTACAACATCCCCATTAAATCTCTCAGAAATGACGATTGGAACCACAATCATTACAGAAGATTATTGGGTAATAATGAGCTTCGAAAAATAGTAAATTCTGAATATCTTAACCGAATCAAACTTGCTACTAAAGATGGTTAGTAGGGGTGCTTCAAGCAACCTATGAAAGGTTAGATGAAGCACATATATTATTGTAAAATAAGTCTTTGAGCGATTTCTTTTTCCTCTTCGACATCTACAGTCTTAAAAAAGCCAGAATGATTTTCTTTTAAATAGCTGTATTCCTCATAGGCTTTATACCTCCGAGTAGCTCTTTGTAAAGTATCAATTGATTTTTCAATCGCATTATCGTCCTCTAACATTTGATTTTTTCCATCTGCTAGCCACGAAGCATCGCTCTCACCTTTGGCATTTAACTCGAATTCATCTTTTGAAAATTCTAAACTATCATTGGCAGAAAAAAGCACATTCAATCCATAATGAGCAAAAGAATAGGGAGCTGCCTTTTCTAAAATTTCGTTCTTCGGCATAATTTCATTACCGAAAAGGCTGTATTTAATATTAATTGGTCCTGTAGTGCATATGACACTATCTCTGATAAAGAGCTCTCTATATCCTTCGCGAATACAGGTAGTAAGTTTGTCATCATTTAATGACAATAACTCACTAATTCTTTGAAGCGTAGGTGTATTTGACTTCAACCAGTTCATATTGCGCTCCATTTTTTTCATAACTATTGCTTGTAATTGCTCATCACTATTTATTTGTGAGATATTTTTTTGTGTGAATGAAAGAACATCCATCATCAATTCTGCGGACTTTGCTTGCAGTTGCTGTATTTGGGCACCGAATGCGAGGCGAGCAACGAGAAGAATAGATTCCTGATTTTTCTGCAATGTCGGTAAGAGATGATTACAAAAAGATTTATTGTCAGAACAGAATTTTATTACTTCTTTACGAGCATCCTGCATCGATTTACCTTTAGAGTATTTATGAAGTATGTTGGTCTCGAGTTTGAAAGCAGAAAATTCTGACTCTTCTATAGTTAATAACTTTTCATGATAAGAATGGTCTTGCTCATATTGAGAACAGGCTTGGTGAATATCTCGCTGAATCTTTTGTATCAGGGGTAAAGCTGCCTCAGAATTTACCACTGCAATTATATTATTGTTGAGGGCAATAAAGTTTTCATGCTCATCTTTTTCAAAGGAACCTATTGGTAATAACAGAGGCTTATCGACTTCGATTGTTGTTATTTGACTTGTATCAATGACTGCATCGAAATCAGTATAAGTTCCCAATTCATAAATAGGTTTTAACCAACTTAAAATATCCCTGCATACGACAATAACTCGATCAGAATCGATGGTTTTTATTTCATTTTCATAATCATTAATTAAGTTTTTTTCTTCAACAGTTTGACATTGACTAAAGATGTCACGAACATCAATCGGTTTAATTGCAAGCTTCTGACAAAAAATAAAAAGATCCGCTAACGATTTTTCTGAAAGCAATTTACTATCATAGACCAGGGTAATTTCATCATTTGGGTTGAGTTCTCGCATTCTGATTAGTCTTAACTGATTTTTGGGGTTGATAAACAGATCCCTATTAGTGCTCAGCCAAATTTTAACGTGTTTGTGTGGATTATAAACAAAGGGCATCTTCTATCTCTCTTGAAAAAAAGGAAAATGCTACCACAGATTCATGAGTTGATCAAATAAAATTCTTTGTGAATCTTTATAAATCACTTGAAATATAAATACGCAACTACGAGCTGATTATATTTTTATAAGTGCAAATAGTATTTAATCTGAACTATTTGCATATTGAAAGGCACGCAAGTCAAAACGCGGCATGATCGCGTAAACATGTTCAATAATATCGGATTGAATTGCTTCGTATTTAATTGAATCTGTTTCATTTGTAAAAAAATACAATTCA
>JACCSX010000145.1 GCA_013812775.1 Tatlockia sp.
CCTTAGAATTCCTATTTAAATTTCTTTCGCGGGCGAGGGGGCTGATTGTGCAAATTGATTAAATTAGCGCAATATCATTTTAATAAATGGGTTACTCAAATTTCGTGGGGATACGTCAGTTCGAGACCGGCGCCATTAATTTCACAGCAGGCCCAATAATTGGGCTTGGCGCAGGGGCCCCGAGCATCCTGAGGCACTCGAAGGACACCGCGAACGGGATCGAAAACAATCTTTTAATTGTATTTTCATCAAAAATTGTCAACTAAAACTTAAGGTAATTGGAAGGCAACTGCGAGGGATCTCCTAATGACGAAGACTGAGGCTCAGTACTTGAGATCCTTCGCTGCGCTCAGGATAACGGCTAAGTGATCCCTACAAAATTTGAACATCTCTAATTTAATTTTGCTATAATCCTTAGTTGTACAATGCAGAATTGAATTATTTTTTGGCATTAGAGATATAAAAATGGCTCTACCCTTAATCAAAATCAGCCGCAAGCAAGCCCTGATTTTCGCTTGTTTTTTAGTTCTCTATGAGTTCCTGACCTATATTGCTAATGACATGATCATGCCGGGGATGATCAAGGTTGTAGATTCCTTCCATGGTCCTGAATCAGCTATTGCAACCTCTCTAACAGTCTATATTTTAGGCGGTGCCAGCCTGCAATTATTTCTTGGGCCCATTTCCGATCGGTACGGGCGCAGACCTGTGATGCTCTTTGGCGCCCTTCTTTTCTTTGTTTGTACGATAGCAATTGCCAGCTCCAATTCGATGAACCAATTTTTGGTTGCCCGTTTCTTTCAGGGTATGGGCCTATGTTTTATTTCAGTAATTGGCTATGCTACTTTGCAAGAAATTTTTGCAGAAATGGATGCGATTCGCTTAATTTCAATCATGGCGAATGTTTCTACTATTGCTCCTCTCCTAGGCCCTTTGTTAGGCTCAGTTTTTATTATCTATTTTAGTTGGCGCATAATATTTATCATCATTGCTGTCCTGGCACTTCTCGCCCTCTGGGGACTGTGGCGGTTTATGCCAGAACCAGTTGGCCAAATTAAACGGGATGGCGAAGAAATTAAACGAGTATCCTTAGCCCCCGGAATTATTGCTAAAAACTACCTCAATTTGCTAAAAAATACACAATTTATGTTAGGTTCGATTGCATTGGGGTTTTTGGTTCTACCCTGTGTTGCCTGGATAGCGCTTGCACCCGTTATTTTAATAAGCGATGCAAAACTTTCGGTAATGGAATATGCGGTTTGGCAATTACCCATTTTCGGCGCATCCATAATCGGTAACTGGTTTTTACAGCGCCTGACTCGAGACAATACCCTTCGACATATTTTAGTAAAGGGTTCCATTATCCTGACTGCTGGCTTGACTTTGACTTTCATCTTACCTTTTTCAGCTACCAATTATTTTATCTGGCTAATGCCCGGTCTTATCCTGTATTTTTTTGGTTTAGGTCTTACTGTCGGTCCAATAAATCGCTTTATTCTTTTCTCTACGACCGTTGGGAAAGGCACTACCTCGGCTTTAATGTCAATGATTTCAATGTGTATCCAGGCCTTAGGCATTGAATTTGCAAATCATCTATACAGATATCACAGTAATACTCTCTTAGGTTTTTTCTGCGCCCTGATAGCTTTCACCTATTTAATGGTTCTATCTGGCGCATTAATTTTGAAGAAGAGCAAATCCATTTAAGGGTTACATGAGGAAAGTTTTTCAGAAATCTCATCTTAGGAAAAAATTAGTAAGCGCTCAATAAACCCCCACAGCACAATCTGCATACAAGTTTAAAATATTATACTGGGAAATTTATATCATTATGAACTTAATCCTTTAAACTGTAGTAAATTAAGCAGGATAGTTAAAAATTAAGGAAAATAATGAAATTATTTTATGCAAAAAGTGCCTGCTCCCTTGCAGTTCGCATTATTATTAATGAAATCGGTATTGATTGTGATTATGAATCAGTTGACCTGAAAACTAAAAGAACAGCAGAAGATAAAGATTTTTTAACCATTAATCCCAAAGGCAGCGTTCCAGCCCTGGAATTAGATAATAAGGAAATAATTACCGAAAATCTGATTGTTCAGCAATATCTCGTTGATAATTATAAAGCAATAGAATTATGCCCGCCCATCGGCGATTTGCAACGCTATGTTGTGCTCGGCTTATCAAATTATATCTCAAGTGAAGTTCATAAAAGTTTTGGTAATTTGTTTAATCCTGCTATCTCTAAAGAAATGCAAGATAAACTCTTTATTCCGATGATTAAAAGAAAGCTGGGTTATCTTAATATTCAACTTGCTAATCAGCCCTATTTAACAGGCAACCATTTTACTATGCCTGATGCTTATTTCTTTGTCATACTCTTATGGGCTAAAAACATGCATATTGATTTACAGGGGTTAACTAATTTACAACCCTATTTTATTGAATTAGAGAAAAGACCATCGATTAAAAAATCGCTTGCAGAAGAGGGGATTTGAACCAGAGAGTTGATAATAACCTTATCAAGGATAATTTCTGCAAAAAAAACGGATAATTGTAGCACCTGATAATTAAAATTTGCCGGATATCGTTTGAATATCCGGTAAGCCTTTTTGAATTTTTTACTGACTTATAACAGGTTAAACCATTATTTTGTTCTCAAATTCCCTTGGGCATAAGTCGGATTGCTTGTTCGAAGAAATATTTGGGTAAAATATAATTTACCTTTTGTATCGCGAGCAAGGCCTATTCCAGTCAAATTAAAATTTCCCTCAATATTTCTGCGGTGGCCTGGGCTGGTTAACCAATTACGCACTACATCTTTACCATCTTTATAATTGTAAGCAACATTTTCAGAGCCAGCTTGACAGTTTTTAATTTCAACAAACAAACGATGAATCCGTTTATCAAAATATTTATGACCAAAAGGAATAGCATGCCTTGCCATATCACGGCTATGTTTTGCGGCTTCTTCAGACATTTGATTATTCATTTGCAAAGGCTTTAGATGATGCTTGGCGCGATATTCATTCACATGGAAAAGAATAGCCCTTTGATTAGCTATATCAATATCCATGCTCGTGGCTGCAGTCGCCTGACTTAGTA
>JACCSX010000159.1 GCA_013812775.1 Tatlockia sp.
TATTCGAGCTGAATTCGATTAAGACACATAAAATAGGTAAAACCAGAGATTTATTGTGGTCAGGATCATTGCAAAAATCGATGACAGCAATGAACTTCACAAGGCTTTTACAAGAAAAATTAGAGCGGGATCCTTTATATATACAGGGTACTGATAAGCCTATACATCGGCTTGCATGGTGTACTGGTGCCGCACAGGATTTTATTGAAGAGGCTTATAATCTAGGTGTGGATGCCTATTTGAGCGGCGAGATTTCTGAGCGCACTTATTACCAGGCGAGGGAATTGGGTATCCATTATTTTGCTTGTGGCCATCATGCCACTGAACGTTACGGTATTCAGGCTTTGGGCAATCATCTAGCCGATAAATATGAACTTGAATACTATTTTATTGATAGTTCCAATCCGGTTTAAGACAGATTTTCACGGGAAAAATTAGACTACCACGCCACCTTGCCGCGGTCAAAGATACTTCGCTGCGCTTGGGATGACGCAAACAAAAAGAGTATTAGATGTATAATTTTGAAGAATTAGCTTATGCCCATGGCAAGCCTCAAGCAAGCGGCTTAATTAAAACCTCGCCTGAAGATTTTCAAGTTGATGAGGTACTCGGTTTTGAATTGACTGGTGAAGGTGAGCATCTTTTTCTACGTATAGAAAAAAGAGGTATCAATACTGAAGAACTGGTCAAATCTTTAGCGCGTGCTCTCGGAAAGTCGGAAAAAAATATTTCTTATGCGGGATTAAAAGACAGACATGCCTTAACAACACAATGGCTTTGCGTACATTGTCCCGGCGAGGAACTCAATGAACCCGATTTATTAGAAGGGCCAGGATGGCGAGTAGTGGAATCCAAACGTCATCTTAAAAAGCTAAAGACAGGAGCGCTCGCTGCTAATGATTTTACCCTGGTTTTGCGAGAATTAACGCAGAAATCAGAAATTGAAAACCGCCTACTGCGCATACAGTCCTTAGGTGTGCCCAATTATTTTGGAGCACAACGCTTTGGTTTAGAGGGACAAAATTTGCCTAAGGCAGAAGCTATGCTTTTGGGTGGAGTTAAGATAAAAAATCGCTTTCTACGCGGTATTTATTATTCAGCTGCACGATCTTTTTTGTTTAATAAAATCCTGAATGAACGCGTCTGCCTGGCTAATTGGAATAAAGGTCTAGCTGGCGATGTGATGCAACTTGCAGGAAAAAACTCTATTTTTCCAATCCTGGCTGCTGATGAAATCATTAATGAAAGGCTAGCTAAATTCGATATTTCTCCAGCTGCTCCAATGTGGGGAAGAGGAGAGGAGCGAGCAAGTCTAGATGCCTTATTATTGCAGGAAAAGGCCTTGGCTAATTATAAAAATTGGTGTCTCGCACTTGAGCAGCAGGGCTTAGAACGAGCTTATCGCCCGCTCAGGTTACAAGTGGAGCAGCTAAAATGGGATTGGCTGGATGAGTCTACTTTAAATTTAAGGTTTAGATTAGAAGCTGGTAGCTATGCGACTTCTGTAGTTCGTGAGCTAATTGTTTAATGTTAGAACAACTTTTTTGCCCATGCGCCTTTCAAATGTTATAGTAATACTATTCAATATGATCAATTTATTGATATAACTCCTTATCTTTAATATGACACTTATTAATAAGTCATGAGATTAAAATGCAAGTAAAAATAGAAAATGAGTCAAAACTTTTCCAAAAATATAGAAATACTAAATTTCAAGAATTCAAGGCACTGATAGAGTTTGTAAAATTAGACGCTCCTGATTGTAAAGATATATCGGAAGATGAAATAAATCTTAGATTTGAAAAAAGGTTTGATGAGCAATCTATTAAGAATTCCATTAAATCCAATCTACATCAATATTAATTCGTTATGAACAAGAATTATCTATAAAAGAATTAGAGAAATATCCTGAATACATTGAACTTAGTGACAAAAATGGTTGGACACTTTTGCATCATCTTACCTTTGATCAGGATTTAAGCTCTAAAGAATTTTCGGAGAAATTAAATCTTTTAGTAAAAAAAGGGATTAATTTCAACCAAAAAAGCAAACTTGGCAATACAGCTGCTCATATCGTGGCAAATAGATGCACTTTTCATAGGACTAATATATCGCATTTTCCCTTATTTGTAGGCTTAGCTAAGCAAAATAAGTTTGATTTTAATAGCAAGGGAGAAGAAGGTTTAACTGTGTTACAAATTGCGAGTTCGTTACAGTATAAAAATTATCGTTTTTTTGACCCTATTTCTAATGTGCAAACTCTGATTGAAGCTGTAGCAAATCTTGATTTGGATTGTACTTCAGCCTCGGGTGCAACGGCATTTTTCTATGCTATACAAGCTTGTCGTGTAGATGAAGCCATGATTCTATTAAATGCTGGTGCTGATCCTTTGTGCTATGGCAATAAAGAGTCTAATCCCCTGACGTTAATAGAAAGTTATTTAGCTGATAATAGGTATGGGGCCATACATGTGGAACTTTTTGAGCTTAAACAAATGATAATAGATATGAGGACGAGGCTATTCCGATT
>JACCSX010000201.1 GCA_013812775.1 Tatlockia sp.
ACATTCAAGATAAGCTTATTAACTTTATAGTTTCGTAACTTACTTGCTAACATTTTAATAAAAAGAGCGACTATTGCGGTAGTCGCTCTTTTTATTTTACACTAGCTTTAGTGCGAACAAAGTAGAAATACTTAATCTTGAAAGATACAAGTTCATGAAACTATTTCTAGATTCAGCTAATGTTGATAGTATAAAAAAAGGTATACAAACGGGTCTTGTAGATGGTATAACTACCAATCCAACTTTGCTAAGCAAAGAAAGCGGAAATCTGCGTGATTTGCTTGTCACTATTTGTAAGACAGTTTATCCTCATGACGTAAGCATAGAAGTCACTGAACGTGATCCTCAAGCATTGTACGAGCAAGCTAAAACTATCGCACAAATAGCACCTAATGTAGTGGTAAAAATTCCTTGCTACACAGAATATCTACCTGTTATTAAAAAACTTGTTGCTGAAGGAGTAGGTATTAATATTACTTTATTGTTTTCAGCTGTTCAAGGTCTTTTAATGGGTAAGCTTGGCGTAAAATATATATCACCTTTTGTTGGTCGTCTTGATGATATTGATTCTGATGGATTACAGCTTATAAAAGATTTACGCACTATCTATAACACCTACGGCGTTAAGACTCAAATTCTAGCAGCGTCACTACGCAGTGTCTCGCATGTACATCAAGTAGCTCTTGCGGGCGCTGATATAGCTACTTTGCCAGTAACACTTTTTGAGTCGTTAGCAGACCATCCATTAACAACTAAGGGCATGGCTAAATTTGAAGAAGATTGGCATAAGCTGGGTATAAGCAAATTCCCCTAAAAAAATCTTTAAGGTAGTTATTGAATCGAACAATGAGATAACATATCTTTATAACTCCATTGAGGTTGTTTATTGCAATAAGTAGCTATAAACCGTTGAGTAAAGTCTTTATTATAGATAAGGCCTTCAACAAAAGAGGGTATTCCTGCTTTATTTGCTTTCTTAAAGCCTTTTTCTGTGCCTTCTAATGTAGCTAAAAATTCAAGAACTTTTGCACTTGCTTTACCAGCAGAACCTTTAAAAGCATAATGCCATAAGGTATTACCTGCTTTATCACATGTGTTTAGGCAAAAACCTTTTTTAAGAAGAGCTGTTACTGTGTCAATATCGTCATAAGCAGCTGCTTGCAGTAATTGTCTACGTTTAAGATCGACATATGCTTTAACTAGAATATTAGAAGAGTAATCTTCATTAGAAAGTCTAGGCACTATATCTATAACTGATTCAAAAGATGCAAGCACCTGTTGCTCTTGTAAGTTGTCTAAATTAGGAGCTAATGTGCTAAGTTTTATAACAAAAAGCAACTGTTCTAGGGAAAATCTTTCTAAACAAGGTATATGCCATAGTCGTGCACTGTTATCTGCTGCTTGAGTAAGAGCATAATTACCCTCGGGACTAAATACTACTGATTCTACATTGGCTCTGTGACCCCTAAGCTCCCTACATTCTAACGTGTTTAAATTCCATAAACGTGCAGTTTTATCATTTGATCCAGTGACAGCATAGTTACTATTAGGACTAAATGCTACGGAGTTTACACAGTTTGTATAACCTTTAAGCTCTTTATACTCTAATGTGTGTAAATTCCATAAGCCTGTGCTACCATATGAGCCACTAAGAGCAGAATTGCCATCAGCGCTAAGCGCTATTGAGGTTATAAGCCCGGAATTGCCTTCAAGTTTTTTAAACTCGCATGTCTTTAAATTCCATAGGTGCATAGTGCTACCTGCTGCAGTGAGAGCATAGTTGCCATCAGCGCTAAACACTACTAATGCTACCCGATCAGTATGGCCTCTAAGCTCGCGTGATTCTAACGTTTCTAAGTTCCATAGGCGCACAGTGGTATCATCTGATCCAGTAAGAGCATAATTACTAGTAGGGCTCATAGCTACTGATAGTATCTTGCCAGTATGACCAATAAGCTCTTTAGACTTTAATGTTTTTAAATTCCATAAGAGTGTAGTTCCATTATATGATCTAGTAAGGCCATAAGTGCCATTATAACTAAATGCTACTGAGTTTACACAGTTTATATGACCTTTAAGCTCTTTATACTCTAATGTTTTTAAATTCCACAAGAGTACCGTTCCGTTCTCTGATCCACTCAGAGCGGCGCTACCATTAGGGCTAAAAGCTATTGATGTTATGCTGCTCGTATGGCC
>JACCSX010000240.1 GCA_013812775.1 Tatlockia sp.
GCATAGAGCAAAGACAACCTCATTAGGGTTGATGTTATTTTTTCCATTTGAAAATCCCTTGTAATTCAATTGTTGGACCGCGCGACATTATAAGCGATTAAAAAATTTATGGAAATTATTTTAAAAGAAATCTTTTAGAGTGTGCCTTTGAATGTTCCAGAGAGCTAGAGTGGCAAAGTTAAGTACACTAAGGAGCACAATGCTAATTAAAAACCATAGCCGTTTCGAGTTTTACATCTACTTCTACTGCCAGCTTGGCATAATCCGGTGAAACCTCTCCCTTAAAAAAGCCCCCTGATGTATTAGATTCTTTCGGGTCAAAAAAGGAAAGGTTAGGATTTTGCTTGAATTCTTTATATTCTTCTTTATCAAAGTCTGGCAATTCCTCTGCTTTTGGCTCGTAGAGATTAATTATTGCGTAAGAAATGATGGCAACAGCCAATGCTGCGGCAATTATCCCAAGCCCAAGGCCAGTTGGTAGAAAAACCAATGAAAGTAGAACCACAAAAGGAAATAAAGCATCTATTAAAACAGAGCGAATCGCTTTTTTCAGTTGAAAATCCGCGACTTTTCGTTGGTAGTCAGTTTGTGACATTAACATTTTTATTTCTAAATAAAGTTGTTTTTTTAACATTGAATCCTGTTCTTTCGTAAATGCATCTAATAAATCCTTGCATTCAGCGCGGGTCAATTGGCACTGGTCTTGGGTTTTGCTAATTTCAAGTTGGCTGCTTCTTGCTGTATAAATAGTAGTGATGAGGAAGCAGAGGACGGCGCCAATAAGTCCAATAATTGCAGCGCTTAGGGGCGCAATGGCAAAGGGTGGACAAAAGAAGCAAATAACCACACAAAAGGCAAGCATCAAACCCAGGGCGTAGCAGCAATCATTAAAAAAATTAAGATCTTTATATTTCCAGTCAAATTTCACTTTGGCATGCATTTTATCATGTCGCTTTAACTGCGCTTCCAAGCCTTTCTGTTTATCTTGCCAGAGCTGGATTTCGTCATTTTTTAAAGCCGTCATTTTTTGTAAAGCATGTTCATCCCTTTGATTAATGAGATCATTTCTATCACGGTTTAGAGCAAGCATGTCCGCCTCGTGTTGGGTTGTTTCTTCCCAATGACGCCAGATGGATAAACTTAAGTCCAATGCTAATAAGAATACGGTCGCAATATTTCCAGCAAAACCAAGAAAGCTCCTGCCGATCAGCCAGAAAAAGCAGACCATATTTATTGGTCCCCAAAATAAATCATTCAGAATGGCAAATTTTCGCTGATTCCACTGGGTTGTAAATCGCTGCCACGCTGGTATCTTGCTTTCTTCACCTTCACAAATCCAGGGGCCAAGGGTATGTTTAACCAGTAAAAACAGATTGACGCCAAGACGAGCATAGTAGAGAACAAAGCTCATATAGCCGGTAACCGGTGAAGGCATTGCCAGAGTTTTACCTGCGTCAAGTGTATTGAAAAAATCGGCTGGCATCATGTCCAGAGCCGAGGCAAGCATGCCACCACCCCAGATCCAGTATAGCCGTTTGAAGTTAATTTCTGACATCCAACTGATAAGTGTGCCGGTTTTATTCTCCATGAATTCGTCTAATCTTTCGACAATCCACTCCGCCAAGATAGTCAGACCTAGATAGTATAAGCACTTAGTGTAAAAGCTAATTTCGATTTGTAGATCATCCTGAAAATCAATTTTTTTGGCAGGTTGTGGAGTGAGATCTAATTCCTGAATACGTTTGGAACAGAGATCCAGGTCTTCCTGGTGCTTTTTCAGGGTGTAATTCCTACCTTCAGCCGCATCGAGTTGGTATTGGGCAAAGAGCAAAAAATAAGTAAATAACAGTTGATTTTTTATTTGAAGTTTTTGTTCTGCAGTTAAAAATCGAAACATCGCAGGATTAGTTTTAGCTAATTCATCTTGATAAAAATCCAGCAAAACAGGTAAACCCTTACGTTGTTCTGCCAGTCTTGCCGTATCTAATAACAGTTTTCTTTTAGCATGAAGCTTCTGCAAGGCTTCTAACTTAAGGCTTTTATCTTCTTCAGTATTTGCAATTTTTAAAAGAACTTGAGCACCTTTGCTGGTTTTAGTATAAAGATTTCCCATAAACCTTAGATCTTCGTTGCTGTGGAATTCAAACGAAGATTTAATCGTTTTTGGAGTTTCTATACTATTCACCATATTGGCACCTGCTCATTTTATAAAATCGCTTGCTGGAGTAAATATGCGCACTAAAGATCAATCTGTTCTTTTTTATATCATGGATTGGAGAGCCAGGACAAGTTATTAGCGGAAAATTTACAGTGTTGATACCTTATTTCAAGTTAAATTTACTATCTTCACCTCTTCGGTTAATCGCAAGCATGTCCTGGCAAGTCGCTTTCTCATTCTGTTCAACTTTTTTTTAAAAGATTTGT
>JACCSX010000296.1 GCA_013812775.1 Tatlockia sp.
GGAAAACACTCACCACGTTTGATTTGAATAATCATGCCTTCCTGCAATAAATTTTTTCGTTCTTCGCCAAGCTCAGTTTTGCTTAAGAGGGCTTTAATCGATTCTTTGGTGACTTTGGTTCTATTCAATCGTTCTTCAATCGTTTCAGAGTCCGCATTTTTTGGAGTAATAAGAGTGTTCATCCATTGCGTCATGGCAGTTGATGCTTCTTTGTCAAGTTGGTAACAAGTATAGGACTTAGACATTTGCGGGAATAAACTTTTAAGCCCTTCAAGATTCATTTTATTTGATTTGTTCAAAATCAGACGTTTTATCTCATCCATCCCATTGATAAAGGTTATTAACATGACTGGCATAATAAAGCTCATGAAGACCATGGAAAAGCTGACTGCGAGAGGCATGGCAATCACGTGAAAGAGAGTATGTGCCAAGGATAAAACCCAACCTAAGGTAATTGTTGTTGTCATATTCGCAATGTTTTTATTGCGTAAATTCCGGTAAAAACTGAGCAGATATTCCCTGGCCGTAAATGCAGTAGATAAAAAAGAAATGGCAGTTAAGATAATAGTTAAGGGGATTGAAGGAGGAAAAACGACCGATAAAACTACAATCAGTACCATGGCAGAGACATTAATCAGGATATTTATCCAATTTTTTTTATTCGATGCCTCTTTTTCTGTGTCTTCTTCCTGATTTACCAATGCAAAAGTTGATGGTTCCCCACTGTATTGATCCGGTCTCACTAAATTTTGTTTAAATTCGGTACTAATAGAATCATGAGCGGCTTCAGCCAGAACAAAGTCATTTCTTTCAGTTTCAATCATTAATTTCAGGCGATGAATGCCAAAACCATGGGGTTTGGGATCAATAATTAATCGAGCATCCGTTGGCAATAAATTTTGTTGTTTAAATTCTTCAAAACTATCTTCCAGTAACAGACGGATAATAGACCCACAACCCTCGAAACACATAATGCCTGTAAGGAAAAAAGAATGCTGAAAAATTATTGTTTTTGACATTGCACCCAGCGGTAAAAAATTGGTGACCAATTTTAAAGAGGTTCTTGTTTAAATGCTACACAAAGATTGAATTATCTTGTCACTGTAACCTGAATATTAGCCGCATTTTTAATTGCATGCGGTTTAGAAACAGAGACGCTGAGCTGTTCTACCTGAAATTCCGTTTTAATTAAGAGTGCAATGCGGTCCGCTACGGTTTCTATTAATTGAAAAGCGTTCGATTCAACATAAGTAGTGACTAACTGACAAAGTTTGTCATAATCGATGGTTTTTCCTAATAGATCATCACAAGCACTAAAATCAGCGGGTATGATAATATCAATTAAAAGGCGTTGCTCTATTTGTTGTTCCCAGGCATAAGCACCAATGCGGGTAGCTACAGTTAAGCCTTTAATATGCAAAGAGTCCAAATTGAAAGCTCCGAAGGAATTTGCGAATCAGAATAGCAATCGTAGTTTAAGAGAGCAAGGAATTAATGCTAAAATCGAATCCGTCTTTTATCATTTTGTTGAGTCTACATGAGTGAAATCACGGAATCCCTGTTTATTCGCGCCTTAGAACGCAAACCAGTGCCGCGCACCCCTGTCTGGTTCATGCGCCAAGCGGGTCGTTACTTACCGGAATATCGTAAAGTACGTGCCGTAGCCGGTGATTTTCTAAATCTTTGTAAAAATCCAGAACTTGCCTGTGAAGTCGCATTACAGCCCTTAAGACGCTACGCGCTTGATGCCGCCATTTTATTTTCTGATATCCTTACTATCCCTGACGCAATGGGCTTAGGGCTTTATTTCGTGGAAGGTGAGGGCCCTTGTTTTCGAAAGCCAATACGCGATATACAGGCTATTGAAGCTTTGACTATCCCCAATCCTAAAGAAGAGTTAGCCTACGTCATGGATGCCATGTCTCTGATTCGGCGCGAAATGCCGCGGCACTTACCTTTGATTGGGTTCTCAGGCAGTCCCTGGACTTTGTCTTGCTACATGGTGGAGGGCCGTTCCAGCCGAGACTTTAAGCAGATTTTGCGCTTGCTTTATACCCAGCCCGAAGCGATGCATCTGCTCTTGGCAAAGCTTGCCCAAACTGTCACTCTTTATCTTGATGAACAAATAAAATCAGGCGCTAATGCCTTAATGATTTTTGACACTTGGGGAGGCGTTTTAACAACGCAGTCTTACCAGGATTTTTCACTCAATTACATGGCTAAAATTGTTAGTGATCTAAAAATAAAGCATCCGCAAATCCCCATCATTTTATTTACTAAAGGCGGTGGGCAGTGGCTAAGGCAAATGGCAGAAACAGGGTGTGCCGCAATTGGCCTGGATTGGACCTGTGAACTTAGTGCTGCTCGCGCTCAGGTTGGTGAAAAAGTGGCTTTGCAAGGTAACCTCGATCCTTCGGTTTTACTCTCTAATCCTGGATGTATAAAAACTCAGGTCAAACAGGTTTTGGCATCTTTTGGACATGGTAGTGGCCATATTTTCAATCTCGGACATGGTATAACCCCAGATGTGCCCCCAGAAAATGTTGCCGCCATGATCGATGCAGTTCATGAGTTTAGTCCAATTTATCATAGTGATTTCCTATGATAATTAAGAGCGATTTTAAGCCTGCCTGGTGGTTGCCAAATGCCCATATTCAAACCCTTTATCCAACATTAATGCGCCGGATCAAATCGCCAGTGGATTTAATAGAGCGGATTGAATTAGCCGATGGGGATTTTATTGATTTGGCCTGGGCTATTAATGGCTTAGCAAAGGACAGGCCCCTAATAGTTTTTTTGCATGGATTGGGTGGTTCTATGGATTCCACTTATGCTGCGGGCATGATGAGCGCTTTTAATCGTTGCGGCTGGCGTTCAGTATTAATGCATTTCAGAGGCGCAAGCAAAGAGCCTAATCGCCTGGCGCGGGCCTATCATTCAGGCGATACCGGTGATATCGATTACTTGTTCAAACTTTTAGCTGAGCGGGAGCCGGAGACTAAAAAAGCTGCTGTGGGTGTATCTTTGGGTGGAAATGTTCTGCTCAAATGGTTAGGGGAAAAAGGGCCGCAGTCGTTCATTGATGCAGCCGTTGCCGTTTCAGTTCCTTTCCAGTTACGGCTGGTTGCTGATCGAATAAGCACTGGATTTTCGCGAGTTTATCAGGGCTATTTATTGCGTCGCTTAAGGGAAGTATTTGAACAAAAGAAGACTCGATTTTCAGAAGAAAACATGCCTGTAGCACTACGAGATGCGCACAAATGGCAATGTTTTTGGACTTTTGACGAAAATGTGACAGCACCTCTACACGGTTTTCGCCATGTTCATCATTATTATCGTGAATCCTCATCGCTAAATTATCTGACTGAAATCAAGACACCAACTTTAATTATCCATGCTATGGATGATCCATTCATGACTCCGGAGGTTGTGCCCACTGAAGAGCAATTATCAAACGACATTATTCTGGAATTAAGCCAAAAGGGTGGTCATGCTGCTTTTATTTCAGGCAAAATCCCTGCCAAACCTATTTTTTGGTTAGAGCAGAGAATTCCTGATTATCTAAAGCAAGTGTTTTCAGAGGCGTAGTGCTCGGATAGAACCCATCCCAAAATTATTCTGGATCTCGAAACGAATTAAAATGTTTGCTCAGCTGGATAGCCATTTCCAGTGATTGTTCATAATTCAAACGGGGATCGACCAGACTGCGATAGGCACGTTTCAGATCTTCTTCATTCAAACCACGGGCACCACCAGTGCATTCGGTTACATTCTCGCCGGTTAATTCAAAGTGCACGCCACCTAAATAGCTGGCCGTTGCAAGATGAATTTGAACAGCCTGTTTCAACTCAGATAAAATATTATCAAATTGCCTGGTTTTAATGCCATCAGCAGTGGTTTCTGTATTTCCATGCATAGGATCGCAAGACCAGGTTACAGGGCATTTTGTTTCTTGAACTGCTTTAATAAGGGGAGGCAGTAATTTATTAATGTCTTTTGCGCCCAATCTTGTAATAAGCAGTAAGCGCCCCTCCTCCTTATTAGGATTAAGAATTTCAATAACCTCCTGAAGCCATTTTTTGTTTGCAGTAGGTCCTATTTTGACGCCAATTGGATTTTGTATGCCACGTAAAAATTCCAAATGAGCGCTGCCGGTTTTGGCCGTACGCATACCAATCCAGGGTAAATGGGTTGACAAATCATACCAGAGTCCGTCGTGCAGATGTCGCGTCAAGGCTTGCTCATAGTGAAGATGCAAAGCCTCGTGGGAGGTATAAAAATCAACTTTATTAAGATTAGATGAGCGATAACCCTCAATTGCCTCCATAAAATCCAAAGACTCCCCTAGAGAGCGCACAATATCGTTGTATTCCTTGGCTTTAGGGGAATGTTCAACAAAACGCAAATCCCAGCGTTGCGGGTAGTTTAAATTAGCAAAACCACCATCCAGCAAGGCACGAATAAAGTTGAGAGTCATGGCAGCACAACTATATCCCTGAAGCATTAGTTTAGGATTAGGCATACGGGAAGCCGCATCGAATTGTTGCGAATTGACTAAATCACCACGATAACTTGGTAAGGTTACACCATCGACAGTTTCAATATCAGATGAGCGGGGCTTCGCATATTGGCCTGCAATACGACCAATGCGAATAATTGGTTTTCGTAAGCCATGGATTAAAATAAGGCTCATCTGTAACAGTATTTTGAGCTTATTACTAATAATGTCAGAGCGGCAATCATTGAATGATTCTGCGCAATCACCGCCTTGTAAAATAAAGGCTTCCCCACGTCCCGCTTTTGCAATTTCAACTTTTAAATTTTTTACCTCGCCGCTGGTAACCAGTGGGGGGAGTTGATTCAATTGCTCGACAACGCGTTGCAGTTGATTTTCATCAGGATATTTGGCTGCCTGCTCATAAGAAAAATTCTGCCAGGACACATCTGACCACTCTTTCATAAAACAAAACCCCTTGCTTATCTATATTAGAGAGTATGCGACGTATGAACAGTGGGTGCAAGTAATACAAATATAATCTTGGAATGGCCTTGAATTTTTCCTCTTAGTCCCCAGCTAAAGTCACCAACGACGTATTTGGGAGATACCTATGAGTAAAAAAGAGAAGGATAAAGGAAAAGACTGGCTTAAATTCAAAGAAGAAAGTGAATTGAAAACAAATGAGCCTATGGACGAGCCTGAAGAAGATGAAGGTGGAGAAGGTGGTGAGGCGGCACTAGAGCACCCCAGCTATACAGCCCTTGAAGAAAAGCTGACCCTTGCCGAGCAAAAAGCCCATGAAAATTGGGAAAAGGCTGTGCGGGCAATGGCCGAAGTCGATAATATCCGCCGTCGTACTGAGCGAGATATTGCAAATGCCCATCGCTATGGCCAGGAAAAATCAATTCAATCACTTCTACCCGTTGTTGATAGCCTGGAACAAGCCATACAACTCACTGAGGGCAAGACAGATGAAAATATGCGCGAAGGCTTACTGTTAACGTTGAAATTATTCCTGGATGCATTAAAAAAGATGGATGTTGAACAGCTGGATCCAGAAGGAATGCAATTTAACCCCCAAGAACATGAAGCTATGTCTATGCTGGATGCACCAGGGGTTGAGCCCAACACAATTGTAACTGTCTTCCAAAAAGGCTACAAATTGAATGACAGAATAATACGTCCAGCAAGAGTAATTGTAGCTAAACATAAATAAAAGGTTGAAATTATTAAATTTCACCCCATATGAGAAATATTACGTCAAAATAATAGAATCGGAGCAAGAACAAAATGGCAAAAATTATCGGCATAGACCTGGGTACAACAAATTCCTGCGTAGCGGTTATGGAAGGTGATAAGCCACGTGTTATTGAAAACAGCGAGGGGCTGCGTACTACTCCTTCCATTGTTGCTTATACTAAAGATGGTGAGGTTTTAGTTGGACAAGCAGCTAAACGCCAGGCGGTAACTAATCCTGACCATACCTTATATGCGGTTAAGCGTTTGATTGGCCGTCGTTTTGATGATGCTGTTGTGCAAAAAGACATTAAAATGGTGCCTTATAAAATCATTAAAGCAGATAACGGTGACGCATGGGTACGAGTGAATGACAAAGATATAGCGCCTCCACAAATTTCTGCAGAAGTTTTGCGTAAAATGAAAAAAACAGCAGAAGATTATTTGGGTGAAACAGTTACAGAAGCCGTAATTACTGTACCTGCTTATTTCAACGATTCTCAACGTCAAGCGACTAAAGACGCCGGACGCATCGCTGGCCTTGAAGTCAAACGTATTATCAATGAACCAACTGCAGCAGCCCTTGCCTATGGTATGGATAAAAAGCGCGGCGATTCAGTGATTGCTGTTTATGACCTTGGTGGTGGTACTTTTGATATTTCAATTATTGAAATCGCAGAAGTCGATGGGGAGCATCAATTTGAAGTATTAGCTACCAATGGTGATACCTTCCTTGGTGGTGAAGATTTTGACTTAGCCCTTATTGAATACCTGGCTGCAGAATTCAAAAAGGACACTGGTATAGATTTGCATTCAGATCCTCTAGCTTTACAGCGTTTGAAAGAAGCCGCTGAAAAGGCCAAAATTGAGTTGTCTTCTGCTCAGCAAACGGATGTAAATCTTCCTTACATTACTGCTGATGCTTCGGGACCAAAACATTTAAATATCAAATTAACTCGTGCAAAACTGGAATCCCTGGTTGAAAAATTGGTTGCGCGTACTGTTGAGCCTTGTAAAATAGCGCTCAAAGACGCGGGTCTGAATATTTCACAAATCAACGATGTAATTCTTGTTGGCGGTCAGACCAGAATGCCCATGGTACAAAAAACAGTGGAAGATTTCTTCGGCAAAGAACCCCGCAAAGACGTTAACCCTGATGAAGCGGTGGCCGTTGGTGCTGCTATTCAGGCCGCTGTGTTATCTGGCGATGTAAAAGATATTTTATTGTTGGATGTAACTCCTCTTTCTCTGGGTATCGAAACCTTAGGCGGAGTAATGACAAAGTTAATTGAAAAAAATACGACGATTCCAACTAAAGCCAATCAGGTTTTCTCAACGGCTGATGACAGACAAACTGCTGTGACTGTACACGTATTACAGGGTGAACGTGAGCAAGCCGCTGCCAATAAATCACTAGGTCGTTTCGATTTATCAGATATACCAGCAGCGCCACGCGGTGTGCCGCAGATTGAAGTAACCTTTGATATTGATGCCAACGGTATTTTAAATGTATCAGCCAAAGATAAAGCAACTGGCAAGGCCCAATCCATTGTAATTAAAGCCTCTAGTGGATTGAGTGATGCGGAAGTTGACGCTATGGTCAAAGATGCGCAGGCCCATTCTGATGAAGATAAAAAATTCAAGGAAATGGCAGACCTTCGTAATCAATCTGATGGCCTTATCCATAACTCTGAAAAATCCCTAAAAGATTTAGAAAGTGAACTGAGTGATGATGAGAAAAAAGGCATAGAAACCGCTATTGCTGAGTTGAAAGAGGCAGTAAAAAGCAGTGATAAGGCATTAATCGAAGACAAGTTGAAAGTTTTAACAGAGGCTTCTGGTAAAATGGCAGAACGTGTATATGCCAAAAAGTCTGCTGAATCACAACCAGCTCAGGAAAATGCCGGCCAAGAACATGCTCAGGGATCAGCAAAAACTGAAGACGGGGTTGTAGATGCTGAATTCGAAGAAGTGAAAGACGAAGATAAAAAAGAAGAAGAAAAAAAATAAGGACTAAGAAATCTAACCCTGATATTTATCCTCCTGCACAGCGGGAGGACAGGGGTTAAGTGATCCACCAAAAATTTAACAGCGATTTGTAATAAAAAATGATTGAATACTGGCCCACTCTAATCAATTAGTAGGATTAAGCCCCCTCGCACGCGACAGAAATGTTTGTAGGAAATCTGCTGTGAGCGCGGGGGAGGGTTGGGGACACTGCCATTAAGTTAAGGAAAAAAATCCTTATCCCTACCTCCCGCGGCTTGTCCGCGGGATCCAGCGATCTCCTCTTGTGTTGGAATTCCTGGAT
>JACCSX010000317.1 GCA_013812775.1 Tatlockia sp.
ACTTCGGTTTCTTTATCTTTATTTCTAGCAAAGTAAATAGTTTTTGAATGATATTTTTGAACATCGTGCTTATGCGCAATACTTACAATAGTCGCCTCTGGTAATTTTTCCTTAAGAGCTCTATACGCAATGGCCTCACTTTCGTCATCCATCGCTGCGGTAGCTTCGTCTAAAAAGAGTCTGGTAGGATTTTTTAATATAGCTCTTGCAATCGAAATAAGCTGTTTTTGTCCGCCTGATAAGGACTGCCAGTCTTTTCTCTTTCCTGTTTGCAGTTCCGAGATAAATTCATCCATACCACCTGCATCTTTTATAGCGTTAAACGCCTCAGCATATTGTTCTGGTTCATAATCGCCTGCCTGCTTAGGATAGGCTAAAAGTCCCTTTAAACTAACATTGGGTGGAATGCTGGGTGTCTGCGGTAAAAAACACATACGCTCACCTTTAGGCACAGTCACTTGTCCCTCGCCGTATTGCCAGGTTCCTCTGATTACTTTGAAAATAGTCGATTTACCCGTACCATTGCCACCCCTTAAAAGAACATCCTCTCCTTTTTTAAACTTAAGGTTCAAATCACGCATAATAAGCCTTGTACTATCGGCTTGAGGTAACATGACATCAAGATGTTTTAACTTAATAGTATCCTTATTATTAACTCTATCCTTATTATCCTTTTCTCGTCTCAAAATATTTTTAGGGTTAGCATCCAAGCCATCTTCTTCTAAGGCTTCTTGCATTTCGGTGATACGTTCAATAGCTGTTTGGTATTGGCTAATATCCTGATAAGTGTTGGCAAACCAGCTTAAAGCGCCATTCACTTCTCCAAAGGCCATCCCAACTTGCATCATGCTTCCAAAGTCAATAAGCCCCAGAAAAAATAGCGGTATTGAGGCTAGAATAGGTAGTATTTGGGCGATATTAGAGTATATATTTTGAAAAGCATTGAGTTTTGTCTCTGTTTTTACTCTTTCATTAGTGTTTTCTTTAATGTATTTAAGTTTTTCTTCCAACAAAGTTTGATGATAATTTTCAGCGCGTTCTACCGCGATATTTTCTGCCTCATCAGTTAGCGTTGATAATTCATCCCTAAATTCAGCTTCCGCTTTCTCTTGATTTTTATTAGTTTCAGCAAGTGATCTGCCTATAAAATAGGTAATCACTGTGGCTACAACGGCAACAATTAGTGCAACCCAAACCAGATAACCAGGAATGACAATATTAAGACCAAACAATACAAAGGTCAAAGCGCCACCTACTACCCATAAGATGCCAACAAAAGTGCCAAAGCTTAAGACCGATTTTAAAAAATCAGCACCAAGGTTAAGGGTTAGAGACACAAAGTTTTTCACATCTTCCTGAATACGTTGCGCAAGATTTTCAATTTTCTTGGAAAAACGATGTAAATCCAGATAGTTATTTTTGCTAGTGAACAATTGTTTAACTAGTTTATTAGTCAACCAGTCACGCCATCGCAACGTTAATTGATCCAGAAGATAATTCTTTAACACATAGGCACCAACCATCGCTGTGATTTGTAAAGCGAAATAACCGAGACTTATCAGGATAGGACCTATAGCGGCTTTGGCCATCAGAAGCGCATAGAAACCAGACCACCACCAGGAAAAGGTAAAGGTTAGCGCAACCATCGCCACAACACAGATGATAATTACTGAAAGCAGCAACCAGGCAACCAGTTTTTCATCCGAGTTAAAGAAATAGTCTTTGACTAATTCGAATGCTTTCCGCCAGGGAAAGTCTTTTTTGGGAGCTTCTTCTGGGGGTAGATCGTTTGTTTCTTCTTCAGATTCCTCTACAAATAACTCCTCGGATACTTCGTCTACTTGAGGATTTTGTTTCTTATCTGACCAAAAATACCTACTAACTGCTCTGGCTTTTCTTCTTAGATATCGATAAAAGTACATTAAAAAACACCTCTCATTAAATTTATTTAAATAAACTTGGATTCAGAGTCATCAGATTCCTGTTTATTTTCAACTAGATGCCCTTTGATTTAAGCAGACTGTAAAATTTATAGGCTCTTCAAGTTGAAAAATAATATGGGCAAATCTACATTTAATCAATATGTTTTTTAATTTTATTTAGTTCTTATTTTATTTATTGAAGAAATATTAATTAAAAAAGAAGATTTTGCTTTTTCAGGTCCTTTTGCTAAGATAGTCAGCTTTCACCACAACAGAGGCATTTAGCAAGAGCGTTTTATGGGGAAAATAGTTACACAGTGTCCATCTTGTACTAGTTCGAATTTAAATGTTGTTAAAATCGAATGCACAGACTGCGGTACAAAATTTGAAGGTCAATTTGATATACCAACTCTATTAAAACTTCCTGAAGATGATCTCCAATTTATTTTGGATTTTGTAAAATGTTCTGGAAGCCTTAAGGATATGGCTGTTATCCACAAAGTGTCTTACCCAACTTTAAGAAACCGCCTTAATACACTCATTGTTACCTTGGAAAAGTTGGAAAATAACAAAGAGGGTTCTAAAGAAGAAATTCTCCAATTACTTGAAGACGGTAAAATTTCTGCCTTAGATGCCGCTGTTATGCTGAAACGTATGTGAGATTATGATGAATAAGGAACAAAAACGCCTTTTAACGATGCTTCAGGAAAATAAAATTTCCGTGACCGACTACCAATTAATTTCTGAAGCTTTAAACAAAAAATCAGTTTTTGGCGATATTGAAAATTCTGTATTAATTAATCCTTTTCAAAAAATCGCAGGTTCTAAAGCACTTCTAATTGGCCTGATATTAATGGTGATTATGAGCATCGTTGGCGCCTTTGCCAATATTTATTACGATGGCAGTCTTGGCTATTTTTTAGCTCATAACCTTAAAACATTTATGAAGCCCAGTTTTTGGTTATTATTTTATCAAAATATGATTGGGACGCTAACACTTGCATCGTTGTTTTTTATAACAGCCTTATTCTTTCGTCAAAAGAAAATTCGTTTCATTGATTTCTTGGGGACTGTAGCGCTCGCACGTTATCCTATGTACCTTTCAGTGATTTTTACTGCCATGGAAAATCTAATATTCCCGGAAATAAATCTCCAGGATATATCAAAAGGTATTGAATTACATTTTAGCTTTGTGGGCTCAATCTCTGCCTTTATCTTTTTTACCTGCTTTATTTGGCAATTAGTTATTTGCTTTTTCGCACTAAAAGAAGCATCGGGTCTGGAAGGAAAACGCTTGTGGTCGGGTTATATGATCGCCATGCTTATCTCAGAAGTAATTGGCACAATATTCACTCGCCTTTTTCTATATGTCTAGAATTGGTCAATCCAATGCCCAAATCTGGTCATAAACTGGCTTAGGAATTCAGTTGTTTTCTCATTAATTACCTTTCCCTTTTCATCAAAGAGCTTATCAATTCCTGAAATATACATTTCAGGTTGTTGCATACAAAATATATCCAGAAAAACGAAGGTCTGCCGTAAATGTTGATTAGCACCAAAACCGCCTATAGCGCCAGGTGAACAGCTCACCACAGCAGCAGGCTTTTTCTCCCAGATCGATTTTCCATAGGGTCTGGATCCTACATCAATTGCATTCTTCAGGGGTGCTGGAATGGAGCGATTGTATTCAGGGGTAATAAAGAGTAAAGCATCGACTCTTTTTACTTTCTCACGAAAGGAAGTCCACTCTGATAAAGGCTTGCCCTCATCATCTGGATCCTGGTTATAAAGAGGAAGCTGGCCTATTTCTATAATTTCTGTATCAAAAGCAGAAGGCGTTAATTTTATTAGAGTCAGAGCAAGCTTTCGGCTGAAGGATTCTTTACGAAGGCTACCAATAATAATGCCGATTTTCTTTTGCATGTTTTCATCCGATTGATTAAGAGCCCTATCTTAAAATAGGCAGTTAATAATCAAATAGCAAGACTGAGAATAAAGGTCTTTCATCTAGCCTGACAGTCAAAAAATTGGCAGACTAGGTGAAAGAAGTAGATTATATATAATTTAAAAGAGACTTTTCTTCTGATACGAGTTGTCTTTGCTCTTCTTTGAAAAATAGACTCTTAAATTTACCATCCTGGATAAGG
>JACCSX010000045.1 GCA_013812775.1 Tatlockia sp.
CGTGTAGACAGAGCAAGTAGAAGATTTTAGTTATTCTTCTTAGCAACAGTCTGTTTAAGCTGCGTAGGCGGTTCAGCCAATATTCAAATTCGGGGCTGCTACTCTTTTTCCAAATTCTGCCAACGCATAATAGCTAAGTATTTATTTGATACACCTAATTTTTTATTAGCATTCTGAATATGATAATTTACGGTGCGCTGAGAAATTTCAAGTATTTCCGCAATCTCATCAAGTCGAATACCCTGCGATGTTAACTGCAGACATTGCTGCTCGCGTCGCGTCAGTTTTAACCCTTTAATTGATTCAGATAATAAAAAATGCCTTAAATAATGGAAATAGCACTGAGCAATTGCCTGCCAGATATACTGCTTCTCCTCCCATTGCTCTAATCCTTTCTCATTAATACGTTGATGAATAACCAACACCAAAAAATCCCCGCCCGGACCATAGATAGTAATACTAAGTCCTTTATCAATACCAAATTCAATAGATTCCTGCCGAATTCGAGCTTCCCTTTTATTTTTTGATTGAGTTAATTGCTTCTTCACATCCCAATAAAGCGGAAGAAGTGATAGCGCGGATGACTCAAGGGTTCTATCGATATCAGCATAGCCTTCATCGATATAATATTGATGCCAGGGCCGTAAGGCTTTGCTTGCCCAGTTATAAATCAACTTTGAACCGGTCTTTGTATGTTGTCGATAATAGGTAAAGGCAAGGCTGGTTATCCCCTCTTGCATGAAATAGTGAGCAGTTATTTCTGTTAATTGTTCAATTGAGTCGGCAAAAGCCATGCGCTGGCAGATAAAATTCATTGAGTCCTCATCTGAAACCTGTCACTAATGTCAGGTTAATTGAACGTGCTTGAATGGTTATTATACACATTCCTCAAAATAATATCATTTTTGTGAGATTAATATGTTGAAATTAACAGCTATCGCTACCCTGCTTCCTGGTATTGCCTTTGCCGTATCTATGACAAATGACATCGATGGTGTTGGTCCTAATGGCTCCGTTAAACCCTATATCTGTATTCAAAATGAGAATCAGGTAGTTACCTTAATCTTGCCACCTGGAAAATCCGCAGATGCAGGCAAACCGGGTTATGTTGGCGCGACCATCCGTTTTGATGGTTGCAAGCCGGATAATAGCTACCTTGGCTATATCGGTTTTAAGATGAGTGAAAGCGGCAACAATTTCATAGACAGTTATTCACCGCCAGAAGGCGTGCATGTAGCATTTAATAAACGAGCCATTGATAGTAGAGGTCACATTACAGGTGCAATCGAATATACGCCAATTGATGCAAACCTTAACTTAGAGAAAGCAAAACCAAATCCAAACGAGCAATTTAGGGGTATTAATCTATCTGGTCTTGAGTTTGATAAAGTGATTAACCCGACAGTTATTCCCAATCTTTATGAAAAAGATGCGAGTACTACCTATTCGGATTTAAAGGATACAAACGAATTTATTAAGGCAGGCGCTAATACCGTGCGTGTTCCGGTAAGCTGGGGGTATTTACAATTGGACGGCCCAGGTAAAGGCACAATCAACCTTGCTTATTTTGATAATTATCTACGTCCTTTGCTGCAAACCCTGACTCATGCAGAAGTGAATACCATTATCGATTTACATGCTTATATGCGCTACTCAAAATTTGGTGAACAATATTCTGGCTGCCCGCCATTTGGTGGTTGTCCTAATGGGCCTGAAGGAACTTTAATCACTGATGAAACTGTTTATAAGCAAATTTGGGGACAGTTGGCAAAGCTTATTCAAAATGATCCCAAGATTGATCAAAAGTTCATTATGCTTGATCTGATGAATGAACCGGTTGATGTTCCCGAGGACAAGGTATTTACGATTCAGACTGCTCTCATCAAAATGCTCAGAGAACAAAAATTTGATGGAAATATTTTAGTTGAAGGGAACAGCTGGTCAGGCTTACATTCATGGGCAAGCCATAAATGGCAAGGATCTGATAATCAAACCTACTCAAATGCAACACTGTTTACTCGTGATAATTTTAACAAGCAAGGCATAACCGACCTGTCTAAAATTTTCATCAATGTCCACCAGTATTTTGATTCTAATTTCAGTGGTACCGAGGATACATGCCAGCAGGATTTAACAACAACTGGCGATAGTGGTTTTAATTTAAATGAGTTTGTTGATTATTTAACAACAAATAAATTGAAGGCAGTAGTCACTGAATTTGGAACAGGTAAAGATGCTGATAGTTGCCGGACTCCTCTTAAAAATTTCATGCAATACCTGAAGGATAATTCATCAGAAGGCAAAGAATTTGGTTTTGCAGGCTGGACAATCTGGTCAACTGGACATGGTTGGGGCGATTATAAGCTGCGAGTTAAACCTTCTTCTTATCAAATGGATGTATTGAAAGAGTTTCTTTAAAGGCTTGAAAGACGACGAGACACGTACTATAACCTGTTCAACCTCCGGCCTGATGCGGATCAAAGGCATCGCGAACTGCGTCAGCAAAGAGGTTTGAAGCAAGCACTAAGGTGAACATTAAAGCGAAAGCCGCTAGCATCGGCCACCAGACTATTGGCTCTCTTGCTAATTCAAGGCGTGCGCCGTTAATCATATTTCCCCAACTAATTGTCATCGGCGAAACGCCAACTCCAACATAAGACAAAACAGCCTCAGCAAGAACTAAAAAACTAAAATCAAGAACCAGAGTAATCAAAACAATATGCATAACATTAGGTAAAAGATGTTTACGAAGAATAGTAAACGCACTGGAACCTAAGGCTCGCGCCGCTAACACATAGTCAATTTCTCTTAATTTCATAGCTTCTGCCCTTAATAAACGGCACAAACTTGTCCAGCTGGTTACTCCAAGAATCAAACAAAGCGCTAACAAGCGCGCATCAGCACTTTTGCCAAGCGTTGTAAACTGTTGAGGATGATTTGCTATATAAGTTTGCATGGACAATACAGAAGCAGTAATAAGGAGCACGCCGGGAATTGAACTTAAGGTGATATATATATATTGAATAATATCATCCACCAAACCACCGAAATAGCCCGCTGAAATGCCCAGTATTAAAGCCAAAGGCAACATAAATAAAGTGGTGAGAATGCCAATAATCAAACCGGTTCGAATAGATTTTACGGTGTAGTAAAAAATATCCTGGCCAATTTTTCCAGTTCCTAAAAGATGCAAATGTCTTGATATCCAAAAACTGGCGAAAACAACAAAAAGACAAAACAATAAGGTAACTAAAGCACTCGCCGCCGTTTTGCCCGGTAGAATTTTGCAATGGCCATGCCTGATTTTATTGACAAGAACCAAAACCAACCAAAGCAGGCAAACGGTTAATAAACTCAACAGAAAAGCCTTAAAAATAATTTTTCGGACCAGCTCGTATTTAATTGTTTGATTAGAGATATGGGAAGAAGGATAGAACAAACGGGGATAAACTTGTTGGGCTATGCCTTTAATAAAAATTGTTTCAACGCTATAAAGATTTAAAGCAAGTGGCGCGGAATAGGTTTTTTCATAACTATTACCAAGTGGAGACAGGATCCTGTCTAACAGCGAATTATGTTCAATAGCCGTAATTTCAGACTCACTCTTAGACCCTGCTGCATGTATATGAATAGAATCGAGCAGGCCAATAGCAAGAAAAAATAGTAGAATAATTCCTGCGCTCACAGCCAAAGGATTATGGCCAATGCGCAAAAAAGCACGGCGGACATGTTTTTTCCTTAGACTAATAAGGGTTATTACCAGGCTGATAAACAAGACGGCCAAAAAACATGTGTCTGTCCATAATAATTCCATTAATTAAACCTCACCCTGGGATCAACAAAGGTGTAAGAAATGTCAGTTAATATTAATCCGATAATATAAAGCACCGATCCTAAATACACCATTGCTCGCACAATCGCAAAATCCTGCTGCTGAATGGCATCAATAATATAATTACCAAGTCCTGGGACGCCAAAAAAGGATTCGAGGACCAAAGAGCCCATAAATAAGGAAGGAATTAATACAACAACACCCGTCAGAATTGGCAGCATGGCATTTTTTAAAACATGATGAAATAAAACTCGGACCTCAGACAAACCCTTTGCCCGCGCTGTTTTAACATAGTCCCTGTGCAATTCTTCCAGGAACAAGCTGCGATACCAACGCGAACCGGCTCCAAGGCCTGCAAAGACCGCAACAATAACTGGCAGGATAATAAATTTAATACTATCTAACCCATTATCATAACCAGAAATGGGTACTAAACGTAAAACCTTACCAAAGATATATTGGCCGCCGATGATGAAAAAAAGACTTGAAATTGACATAAGAACAATACAAAAAATCACAGAGGTTAAATCAAGATAAGAGGTACGAAAAAAGGCCATGGACATTGCAAAAATAATATCAGCAAACATGCCTAAAATCAGAATAGGAATTGCTATCGCCAGACTTGGCCACATCCTATGTGAAATTTCATAAGCGATATCTCTTCCACCATCAGACATACCAAAATCAAAAACAAATAAACGCAAAGATTTCTGGAAAAAAAGGGTCTGCGAAAATTGCTGAATACCTGATTTATCCGCATTGTAAAAAAGAGGCAAGTTATAACCACGTTGGGCTTTCCACTGTATAATTGCAGCCGGTTTTACATATTTTTGCCCTAATTGCATTCGAGCCATATCATCTGGCGAATTAACCATAAAAAACAGAGCAAAGGTGATTATATTAATAGCTAATAAAATTGGAATAGCGTATAAAATTCGTCGCAATAAATAGTAAATCATGGTTTAAGCCTCGCAGCGATTTTTCGTTCTTTTTTCCTATAAGCAAAGAACAAAGGCATTAAAGAAAGTACTATAAATAACAATAACAAACCAATTGGCCACAATATCGGACTATTCCATTGATTTCGCAGTTTGTTGCGCTGAGGAACATCGATGGCAACATATTTGAGCGTATCATTAGAGATAGTATTTGGTTTGATTGCAGATACCCATTGCTGGTTTAAATCCAAGGTCTCTGAATTGACTCCCCAAATCCAGGGCGCATCATGCCTTAGTAGTTCAACCATTTCGTCGATAATTTTTTGTCGTTCAGCGTCATTACTACGATTTTTCATCTCTTCGAAGAGTTTGTCATAATGCTCATTGCTATAGTTTGCCGCGTTTTCTCCGCCAAACCTTACCTTGCCATTTTTACTATAAAACATAAATAAGAAATTCTCTGGGTCTGGATAATCAGCATTCCAGCCCCAACTAAAAATCTGGGCATTACCAGAGCGCATCTTATCTTGAAAACGATTGTATTGCGTTGCACGAACATTCAGATCGATACCAATCAGCGCAAATTGCTTGCGCATCCAATCCAATTGCGCCTTATCATCAGGCCCGCCTGTGATTGGTACATCATAATTTAAAACCAGCGCTTTACCAGTTACCGGATTACGGCCTTCCGGATAACCTGCTTCCCGCAGAAGAGCTTTGGCATCGGCAATAGAACGGCGCTTTGCCTTAGTACCATCCCAACTATAGACATAGGGATTGATCCCTTCAGCACCTTGTTTAAAACCAAAAATACCAGGAGGAATCGGCCCTTGCGCTGCCTTACCTCGGCCGTTTAAAAAAATGGCAATATGTTCATCATGATTAACGGCAATCGATATAGCAAGTCGCAATTTCCGCGCAGCCTCAGAATTGCCACCTACGTCTTTATCTAACATATTAAAACCGAGATAATAAATGCTGGCATCTGTTGTTTGGGTCAATTTCAATTTTTTATCAATCATAGACTGACTTAATTCAGGCTCGCCGCTAGGGCTTATGCGAATCGCCTGATCAAAACTATCCGCAGAGATACCAGAGGCATCATAATATCCTTGTAGAAATTTATTCCAGCGTGGTATAGATTCCTTTTCAAGGGTGTAAACAGCTTTATCAATCAAAGGAAGTAATTCACCAGCATGGTCTAAGTAACCTTTCTGCACATCCTCTGCAGACCCTTTGTCAGGAAAATATTCCTGTCGAAAATTGGGGTTACGGCTTAAAATGATGCGCCGATTAGGATTATTTGTAGAAATCATAAAAGGTCCAGTGCCGATTGGATACCAACCAAAACTCAAGTTTTTATCATCCATACCAGGCTGGGAATAAAATAAATCAGCCTCCCAGGCAATAGGCGAGAAAAAAGGCATGGCAAGCCAATATATAAATTGTAGATATTGGTCTTTTAAGCGAATCGTAAAAGTATAATCATCAATTTTTTGCAAACCAACCAATGGGTACTTTCTTAAATCGATAAATCCATCGGACATGGCTTGTGAAGTCAAAGAGCTTGCATACTCACGAAAACCAACAATATGCTCAGACATCAAGCCGTAAATGGGTGAATTGACAGCGGGATTTGCCAGGCGTTTAATCTGATAAATATAATCATCAGCCTTTAATTCTCGTGTTCCTCTGTGCGGAAAATCGGATAACTTATTGATATCATTTTCTTCTAAATAATCGTCTGATAAATTCAAATAACGATATGCACCTCTTTCATTTTTGGCTAAAGCAGGATGCGGTTGAAAGAAAATACCTGGTTTTATACGAATTGTGTAAAGGCTATATGCTATCTCCCCAGATTCGGCTCTTGACAATAATCGATTGAATTTATCGAAATATTGCACCTCAGGCATCGCGCTCGCCGTTAAAGGCTTTAGCTGATAAGGACGAATAAGATAATCATATTGCAATAGGGACTCATAAACCTGACTGATGAATTGATATTCATTAGAGGTATAAGATCGAGCAGGATCGAGTGTTTTGGGTTGTTCCTTAAAAGAAGAATAGTAGATTTTCTGATGTGCTTCGCTTTTCGGATATGGATTATTAAATACCCAATTACTGGCATGAAGCGGTAAAGCGCAGGCTAGTAAAATAAGCGCAATCACTTGCTTAAGTCCATTCAATGTATCAATCCTAATTAATTTTATAACTGAGCCGTGGGGGGTTCTTCATCCCAAAAGCGCAAGAAATTCATCCTCAGTCAAAACTCGCACGCCAAGGTCCGTTGCTTTATCAAGCTTTGACCCTGCTTCAGAGCCAGCAACAACATAATCTGTCTTGGCTGAAACAGAGCCTGTTACCTTCGCACCAATAGCCAATAACCTTGCCTTGGCATCATCACGTCCCATGCTTGCCAAAGTGCCAGTGAGCACCAGCGTTTTATCATAAAATGGGTGATGGGCATCCAGGACTTTAACTTGTTCTTGCGGCCAATGAATACCAAAAACCAAGAGTTTATTAATCACTTCAATATTGTGGCTCTGCGCAAAAAAATATGCAATGTGATAGGCGACGACCGGGCCAATGTCTTTCAGAGTCATTAATTGTTCAACTGAAGAAGCTTTAAGGGAGTCTATATGAGCGAATTCACGGGCAAGCACTCTGGCAGAGACTTCACCAACTTCCCGAATTCCCAAGGCATACAGAAAACGAGCAAAGGTTGTTTTCTTTGAATCTTCGATTGCTGACAATAAATTCTCCGCCGATTTCTTGCCCACCCGCGGCAAGCTAATCAGCGTTTCCAAATTGAGGTTATAAAGCCCGGAAACATCCTTCACTAAATTATAATCAACCAAAAGATCAATTAACCCGCCACCTAACCCATCAATAGCTAAAGCACGCCGTGAAGCAAAATGCCACATCATACGTTTAAGCTGAGCTGAGCAAAACAAACCCCCTGTACAACGGGCGACCGCTTCTCCTTCCTCTCTGATTACATCAGCACCACAAACGGGGCAGTGGCCTGGCAAATGAATCGCCTGCGTATCAGCCGGTCTTTTTTCTAAAACCACTGAAACCACCTCAGGAATAACATCACCGGCGCGGCGAATAATAACGCAGTCGCCAATGCGAATATCTTTGCGCTGGATTTCATCCATATTGTGAAGAGTGGCATTAGAAACCGTCACACCGGCTACAGAAACAGGTTTTAGACGAGCCACCGGGGTTAAAGCGCCTGTACGACCGACTTGAAAATCAACCGCCTGCAGTAAAGTCATTTCTTCACTAGCTGGAAATTTATGAGCACAGGCAAAACGTGGTGCACGCGCCACAAAGCCTAAACGTTTTTGGAGAGCTGTATTATCAAGCTTGTAAACCACACCATCGATTTCATAAGGTAAAGCCTGCCGACGCTTAAGCATGCCCTCATAATAGGATAAACAAGCCGCAAAACCTTGAGCCCCTTCAATCTCGGATGATACGCGAAAGCCAAAAACACGAAGTAACTCTAGTTGTTGAAAATGACTTTCAGGCAATTGCAAACCTTCACAAGCACCAATACCGTAACAATAAATTGCTAAAGGTCTGGAAGCGGTAATTGCTGGATTTAGCTGGCGCAAGCTACCAGCGGCAGCATTGCGTGGGTTAGCAAAAGTTTTTTCATCTTTGGCACGTGCTTTTTCGTTGTATTCTTCAAAACCAGCTTTTGGCATATAAACCTCCCCACGAATTTCAATTAAAGCCGGAGGATTATCGCTTCTTAACTTTAAGGGAACGGCAGAAATGGTTTTGATGTTAGCCGTAATGTTTTCGCCTATCGCACCATCCCCACGCGTTGCTGCATAGCTTAAACGCCCATGTTCATAAGTTAGATTGACGGCCAAACCATCGAGTTTAGGTTCACAGGTGAAAAGCAGAGTTTCCTTATCACAATCCAATTTATCCGCAACACGCTTAAAAAAGGCTTGTAGTTCCTCCTCATCAAAGACATTTCCAAGCGAAAGCATGGGCTGTTTATGTTCAATGGGTTCAAAGGTCGCCGCAGGTCCTGTGCCTACTCGTTGCGTTGGTGAATCAGGACTTAAGTATTGGGGAAATTGTACTTCTAAAGCCTGCAATTCCCGAAAACAGCGGTCGTATTCGATATCAGGCACCAAGGGATCATCAAGCACATAATAGTGGTGATCATATAATCGTATGCGTTCACGCAGGGCATCAATTTTTTTGAAATCAGCCTCGTTCATCTCTACCCTTTTATTTATATACAGGTCCATTCTAACATTATAATGTTTAGCTATTGAAGCTTGTCGGTTGCCTATGTTATAAGTTGTGTCTCAAATTAGAACATATTGGAGAAAGCAGTTGATACGACTCATCGGCTATATATTTTTAATATTTTCATCCACTTGGGCCTATTCCTCGGTAAAACCAACAGAGAATTTTGGGATTGCTTTTCTGCACGGCACTAACGATCACCGCCTGGATGCGGAAAGCGAATATTGGAAAATTGATTTCACCAATGCGGTAGCAAGTGGCCTTCCCAAACCTGAGAATAAAACCATTTTGCATTGTGACTTTACTAATTTTATGTGGGATGAAGGTGCCTCAGGTTGCGTTGCTGATCAGCTACTCGAATTTATCGATTCCAAAAAAATCACCAAACTAATTCTTTATACTCACTCCAACGGCGGTAACGTTATTCGTTGGATTCTATCAAATCCAACCTATGATCCACGATTTATGCGCTTAGTAAAAATTATTCATCAGGTGAATGCCTTAGCCCCTTCCAGCGGCGGTACTATACTTGCCGATGATGCAGTGGATGGCTCCCACTTTGAAGCAGGTCTTGGCTGGCTTTTGGGTTATCAAAGTAACGCAGTTAAACAACAACGCTTAGTCGATATGGCACTCTATAATGACAATACCCTATTTGGTACAAAGGGACGTCCATCCCTGCCTCTTCCCTTTCGTGCAGTCATAGGTTCTAACGTTGCCGCATCCCCTTTTAGTTCCACAAGTTACTGTAACGGATATTTCTTTAATGCTGGCTTATCAGTTACCAAAAAATACCTGGAAGGATGCTCTGATGGTTATCTGGATTGCAGTTCGCAAAATCAGGCCGGCTCGATATGGTTTTATGATTGGGAAAAAACCACTGATTCTGCGCCCTTAAATCATAATCAAAGTCGCCACTCTTGCTCCGGTTTTGAACAAATTCTTCGTAATGACCTGATTGCTCAAGGAGTATCCCAATGAGATCTAAAACCCTAATGTTTTCAGCTCTATTACTAACAGGACCAGCACTGGCTTTTACACTGCCAAATCAATCAACCCTTAGACCTTATGAATGTCCAGCTTGCGCTAATTTAACGCATGAAACCCTAAGCCTGAGTTGGCCTATCGAGGATAAAGCGCTTGGTCATGAAACCTTGCACGAGCAGTCAAGCCGCAAATACCAGATTGAAGCCAGCCTACAACAACTTCGCAAGGGTGTGGCTATTTATACCCAGGCACCAGGGGCTTTAATTCGTATATCCCCCACAAATCCCAACAAAAAACCGACTTCGGAATTCCAAATCAAAAGTTCCAAGGGTGCTCGATTAAGTTTAGAGGATGCATCTTCACTATTTTCAAAGGATGAGGCTTTAAAAGAGACTGCTTTTGCAGACAATACCTTGGCAGTTTCACAACTTAAAGAAGAACTGGGCTCTGGAAAATTTATCGTTTCAAGTACTGCAGATTTTTCAGCTCAAGCTGATGAAGATAGCTCTTTTATAATTCAGGTTTATGATAGCAACTCTAGCTCTGAGCTTAATATAGCAACTGATAAAGCCAGTTATAGCTATGGAGAAGATCTAACAGCTACCATACGCCTGCGTGATGCAAATATAAAATATGTGATAGATAGTATCGCAGTCACTTTAACCCCTCCTAGTGGGAGAAAAATTGTTTTAGATGCCAAGGCTCTTAGTAATAATACCTATGAAGCAAAATACACTATGCTTTCTGAAAAAAATGACAATGGCGAAAACTGGCATATTGACACCAAGGTTGAAGGAAGTGCGGGTAAAAGGACCATTTATCGTCACACCCATACTGCATTTTCCTATGTCATTCCATCGGCCGCAGTAAAATCGATATCAAGAACCTCCGCTGATTCTTTCAATTTTTCTGCAAAAATTGAAGCTGCAACAGATAGCCGTTACGCCCTGCAAACCGTGCTTTATGGCTCTGACTCTAAAGGTAAGCGGCACCCTCTTCAGACAGTTCAAACAGCTGCCTGGCTGTCAACAGGATTGAATACACTTAAATTTTCCTTTGACTCTAATCTGAAATCTGACTATAAAGCCCCTTACTATCTCGGCTATACGCGTCTGACAGATTTTGGCCAACAAAAGCCTGTTTTTGTGTATGATGAACTTATTGAACTCAGCAAATTGGACTAAAATGCTCCAAATTATTGATCGCTTGTCTCTTATCGAGGGCATTGCTCTGGCAATTGCCCTGCAATTCTTTCTTATTTTATTTATCATCTATCGGCAGCG
>JACCSX010000096.1 GCA_013812775.1 Tatlockia sp.
GCACAATTTTATTCTCTTTTTAAAAGTTGGAATCTACTGTTAGATAAAGAAGATTTAACAGAATTAGAAATCATTAACTATATTAACCAAAATCCAAATTCCAGATCAGCAAAAGCATGGCAGTTAGGGGGTCTAGACGCAAACCGCCGGAATTTCCGACCCCTTATTAATCACAAATTATAATATTGTTTATTTAACGTCTTTTTAAAATCTTTAGCTAATTCAGCTTCTAGCTGTTCGATGTAGGTAGGGAGTCTAGCCCGAAACCGGTCAATTTTTCCGATTACTTAATGCTTGATATGAATCAACCTTATCACACTTGAATGTTTTAAAAACTGTTGCATCATCCTTTAAACTAAAGGACGATGCTAGGTGATGTTGGTCTGAGTGGTTATATTATCGATTATTGGAACGATGTTACTGACGGTTGGTTATCTTTCGTGGCTAATAGGTTGGTTTCAATGAGTTCCACAATTTTTTTAGCGGTTCCTCCCCGGGTTTTTAACAAGGAGATTAACTTGGTAGAATCATGGCGGCATGAAATAAGTTCCTGCTTATCTTTTTCATTAATGAACATACCATTTGTTTTAATCCCATTGACACTAATGAATAATGAGATAAATGAAGAGCTGTCGGTTTTAAAATCCAAAGACAAACCTTCTCCCAGTATAATATTTTGGTTAGAATTTTGATCTATGGCAGAATTAGAATTGAAAAATAATACTGGATTATTTTTACTAGTTGCAACGTTATAATTTGTTTTCTCGACATTTCCAGACAAACAATAATCCTCAAGCTTCTCGCTTATCTCATTACATTTTATTTTTTTTGCGATATCCAGTGGGGTTCTTTGCCACTTATCTTTTAGCGTAAAATCAGCCCCTGCTTTAATAAGCGTGTCAATCATACATATTTGTTTTTCCTGCACTGCATAATGAAGGGCTGTCATTCCTGTTTCTGGATTTTTTAAATTAGGATTAATTTTTAATTCCTCGAGAAAATAGCCAACAAGAAGAGCTTTGCCCATAAAAACTGCCTGATGAAAAGGATTTGGAAATAAACCATTTTTTCCGAGAACTTCCAAACAAGTGAAGTCAGTTCGAGAAGAGAGTAAAGCTCGAAGAGCAAAATAGTTGTTTTTGCGTACAGCCTTATGTAGACAAGTATCTCCATGCTCATCCCTTGCAGTAATATCAGCACCATGGTTCACAAGAGCCTCAATGATTTCATGAGGTCTATAGCAGAGATTATCCATATCTGTATCTATAAAAGTCACTGCTTCAAATGCAATAACCAAAGGTGTATGCCCTTTACTGTCCTTAACTTCTGTTAATACTCCTTTAGATAATAAACGAGAAACCGTAGTCTCAAGTCTGCGTTTTACTGCATAATGTAGTAATGTGTTACCCTCGCTGTCTTTAATGTTTAAGTCTGGCTTTGTATCCGGATTTTCCTCTTCACCTGCTAATCCCTCTGAAAATAAACCAATAACAGGATTGGCATTAAGATCATTGCTCTTTTTAACTGCTTGAAATAATAGCTCTTCGGCTTTATTTAAAACTCTTGTTTCTTCGTGTTTATAGGGGGCTGAAAAATCTTTTTTAGAAAACATAATCATTTCTCCGGTACAGAATTATTACAAAAAAACTTATTTTACTCTGTGTAATTTTTTTGGTCAATTCGGGTTTTTTCGTTTCGTTGACTTGTGGGCTTGGATTTATTTAGAAATGCTTTTAGAGACAGATACTTACCATAGCCTAAATGAGTTTCAATAATTTTTTGGATTGGCACACCCAATTGATACAAGTGGAAAATTTTCTCCCTGTCTTTATCATACATTGATGCTTGTATAATTCCTTTGGGTTTACCAAGCTTGATTCCTTTGGCAACCCGTGCTCGTAAGCCTTCTTTTGTACGTTCAGAAATAAAGTCCCTTTCTAATTCAGCTAACATCGAAAAGATGGTAATTAGAATTTTGTTCGTTATATTATTTTGAGCGTCTGGGTTTAAATCAAGGTTTTGCTTAATGAGCACGAGCCGAGATTGTTTCTCATTAACAATGATTTCTATGGTGTTTAGTGTTTCTTTAATTGAGCGCCCGAGTCTTGATAATTCGGAAGCAATAACTATATCGTTGGGCGATAATCTATCCAGTAATTCATCAATACGCCTCAACGTAGTCGATTTTCGGGAGGACATTTCCAATTCTATCCATTCATCAACCATAAGCTTTTGCTCAATACAGTAACGGCTAATACTATTTTTCTGGCTGTCCACACTTTGCTCTTGGGTACTTACTCGCACATATCCATAAATCATACAGTTTTCACTCAATTTCATTGTTTTTTGTCTTAAGGTGCTTTTATACACTAATACCATGGACTTTTACATCGCTTACAACGCACCTATATGATATAGTCCACCGCTTCTGAAAACGAACATTATTTACAATTAATTTTTATTGCCATATGAGTGCAAAAAGCGAAAGATTAACAATTTTAGGAGAAGCAGAGCAAGCTGCTTTCTATCAGTCGCCTGATTTTGATGATCAGCAACGTTTAGAATACCTAAATCTAACTGCTGATGAAGAAAAACTTATGCGGGGTCGTCCACATTTAACAGCGCAAATTCATTGCGTACTTCAGCTAGGTTATTTCAAAGCAAAGCATCTTTTTTTTCGTATTGACTGGCAAGAGGCGGAAGAGGATATTGCCTTTATCCTAGAACAATATTTTCCTAATCAAGTTTTTCATTTAGAGACAATTACCAAGCATCAATACTATGCTCAATGCCAAATCATAGCCAAACACTTTAATTACAAGCTTTGGTCAAATGAATTTGAGCCATTATTGCTGCGTCAATCGATGGAGCTTCTACGTAAAGATATTAGTCCCCAGTTCATTGCCCTTGAATTACTGGCATTTCTGCGTGAAAAAAAGATTATGCGACCCGGTTACTCCAAGCTGCAAGACATTGTAAGTCAAGCATTGAATACTGAAAGAAATCGATTAAGTATACTCATTAATGAGGCACTGAACGAATCAGATAAATTGCTTTTAAAAGGGTTGCTTCAAGAAGAAGAGACATTGTCTGAATTAGCTGACCTAAAATTGGATGCCAAAGATTTTAAGGCACGAATGATGGACGCTGAACGTGAGAAATTTATAAAAATTAAGCCATTATACCAAAAAGCAAAATTGATTTTGCCAACTCTTAAACTTTCTCATGCAAATATCCTATACTACGCAAGCCTTGTAGATTATTATGACATTTATGAGTTACGGGTAAAGATAAAGCCGGAGCAAGCGTATCTTTATCTACTTTGTTATATATGGCAACGATATCGGAAACTAAACGACAATTTAAAGGACGCGTTTTGTTTTCATCTTAAACAATTTGAGGATGACCTTAAAAAAAAGGCCAAAGAAGCTTACACTCAGCATGTGATGAGCCAACATACAGAACTGTTAGCTATGAAGCGGTTAGCTCGACTGTTTGTTGCGGATGATCTGTCTGATGATCTTCGTTTTGGTGATGTACGCAATGAAGCCTTTAACACAATTATCAGCAAAGAAAAGCTGAAAGAACAAGTATCTGCTCTGGCTGAAAAATCTCTAAAAGAAATCGACTTCAAATGGAAAACTGTTGACAAACATTTCCCTCGATTTAAAAATCATCTGCGCCCGCTGATGATGGCACTTGATTTTTCAAGTGTTGTGGAAGAAAGCCCCTGGCTTAATGCCATAAACTGGCTTAAAAATGTATTTAACCTCAAGCAACAATTAAATAAACGTACAATAAGTGATTGCCCTGAAGGCACACTACCAAAGCGTTTACAGGCCTATCTTGTTAACCAAAATGCCAAAGGTCAACAAAAGCTTAATGCCGACCGTTATGAATTTTGGATATATCGCCAATTGAAAAAACGGCTTAAGTCTGGCTCGATCCATCTGGAGGACAGCGTTTATAATCGATCGTTAAGACAAGAATTAGATGAAGCCCGTGAAAAAAGCGCACTATTAGAGCCTTTGGACATTCCTGCATTGAAAAAACCAATTGAGCAGTTATTAGATGAGAAGTTTGCAGAATTAAGGGCTCAATGGGTAAGTTTCAATCAATTGCTCAGCAAGGGAAAACTTAAACATCTATCTTTTGATAAAAAGACTAAAACACTACACTTTAAAAAATCCAAAGATGAACGCGAAGAGAAGCTACATCATCATTTTTACGATCAATTACCGTTATGTGATATTGCTGATGTACTCCGATTTGTTAATGGGCGCAGTTATTACTCATCGGTTTTTACGCATATACAGCCACGATATGCCAAAATACCTATTGATAAAAATAGTCTAGATGCCACCATTATCGCGCAAGCATTCAATAACGGCAATGTTAATATGGCGGAAATTTCGAATATTCCCTATAATAGCTTACTCGATACGTATCAATCCCGCCTCCGATTGCAAACATTGAAGAAAGGGAACGATCTCATCAGTGATGATATTTCCAAAATGCCAATATTTCCTTTTTATTCATTGGATATGGCAATCCTGATTGCAGGTCTGGACGGACAAAAATTTGAGGTTGAAACCCCAACTATAAAAGCTCGCCGATCCAAGAAATATTTTAGAAAAGGCAAAGGTGTTGTGGCTTATACTATGCTTGCCAATCATATTCCACTGCAGGTTGAATTTATTGGTGCTCATGAACATGAAAGCTACTACGCTTTTGATATTTGGTATAACAATAGCAGTTCTATCGTGCCAAATGCTATTAGTGGGGATATGCACATCATTAATAAGGGCAATTTTGCAATCATGGACTGGTTTGGCGGAAGCCTATTTCCTCGATTTACCAACCTACAAACACAAACAAAGCATCTATATTGTGCTGATGATCCAGCGTCATACAGCACTTGGCCCATTTGCCCAATTGGTCAAATTGATCGCCAGCTGATCGAGGAAGAGTGGCCAAACATCCAACCTATCATCACCGCTCTTGGACTAAAAGAAATAAGCCAAAGCACTTTGATCAAGAAATTGTGCAATTACACCACTGACAATCGCACACGCAAGGCAATATTTGAGTATGATAAATTGATTCGCAGCATTTATACCCTCAAATATTTACAAGACAGAAAGCTACAGCGCGATGTTCACCGTTCACAAAACCGTATAGAATCATATCATCAATTACGCGCTGCCATTGCTTCGGCTTATGGAAAAAAACAGCTTATCGGCAGAGGTGAGCGTGAAATCGAAATTAGCAATCAATGTGGTAGGTTTATTGCCAACGCCATTATTCATTTCAACTCAGCGATCTTATCTGAGATGCGGTTGCGATATGAAGCGGAAGGCGACAAGAAGGGATTAGCTCTTCTTAAAAAAATTTCTCCAGCTGCATGGCGGCATATTCACTTCCAAGGCCATTTAATTTTTTCTAATGATGGAAAAATGATGGATTTGAGTGAACTTGTTAAAAAATTAGTCCTATCAGATCAGCGTGGTCGACATATGACTAAAAACTATCCGGAAATTCCGGCGGTTTGCGTCTAGACCCCCTATTTGCTGTCTTTGCAGCTGATCTTAAAATATCAAAAGAAAAATTAGCTAGAGCCTACGCTAAACATGATGATGAAACATTACGTAAAGAATTACATAAAACACGGGGTGGAGTCGTCTATCTTATTTTGCCTCAACTTGATAAGGCTTTAGTCCAATTTCATGAGGCCTTGAAAGAAAAGCCACAATCTCCAGAACTAGTAGCGAGTACCTATGCTCAATTACAAGCATCGATGGAAAATTTTTGGGATTCCTTAGAAAAGAAAGCTTCTTAATTGGTAAATCCATGACAACTCTCTAACCTCCGCAAACATGTCAAATCAACCTGATTTCAAGTTGTTTTATTTGTACTTGCTGCCATTTTTCTTTCGCTCCGCAGACCGTCAGGTTGAGGATAAGTGCGGGCACGTACTTTGGGTGTTTTGTGCATTTTTTATAAAATGTCCCACAAAACACCTATCCCGCCAGTCAAAAAAACACCGTAAACAGGGAGATATAATAAGGGTTTAAATCTCAGCTGACTTAACGATACACTTCTTTTCGATGACCTACAGAAAGAACAAAAACAGTTACTGTTTCATCTTTAAGTTGGCAAATGATACGATAATCACCAACACGATAACGCCAAAATCCAGCCTTATTATAGGCTAGTGCTTTACCATGTTGTTTAGGATCCTCCGCTGTGGAAACGCGGTTTTCTAAATAATCAAAAATCTTTAATCTTGTCTGCTTATCAAGCTTTTTTAACTGCTTAATAGCTACTTCTGAAAACTCAATCGTCCAGCTCACATGCCTTCCTTGCTTCTTCTAGTGAATAAATACGCCCTGGGTTTTCCAATACTTCCATACCAAGATAATAATCGCCCACGTCTTCTAAGTAGCTTTCAATAGCCTCTCTTACATAAAAGCTTTTTGAACGTTTTGTTCTCTTAGCTAAAGCAGACAATTTATTTTCTAGCTCTTCGGGCAATCTAATTGCAATAGCCATACTTATATCCCTCATATATACCTGTTGTAATTATACACCATTATACAACATTATACAAAACACCGGTTATTTAAGATTATTATGAAGAACGACAAAAGAATGTATAGGAAATGAGCGGAACGAAATAAAGAAAATAAAGATTGAAACCTTGTTAGTGCGAGAAGAGCTGCGTAGATTTTGGGCTTTAGCTCAAGACACACAAAAAACCTTATAACGCGCGGTAATATTTCAGCTATAAGAAGTGCCGACGGGCGTTATTTATAGATAAATCTGAATTTTATCGTGTATTTCCAGAAAATCACACGCAGAGAACAATACCGCATAACGATGCACATATCGAGAATAGTTCCGCACATATTCTTATATAGGCTGAAAATAAATACCTTTAGAAATATTTAATCTTCAAGAATGCAGTTTTTATTCAAGCAATTGGAGCGCCGACCTAATAACAGACTAATGCATGCAAAAACTAGCGAAGAAAGTTTATTGATTATTATACAATAGGCATAAATAATCTTTTTTACAGAAAATTCAAAATTAGCATGTATGCTAAAGTTATGAACTGGATGTATGCTAAACGTATGTCATCGCGTATGCTACTATGACACAATGATGGCAATAGAAAACCATTTTTAGCATACATGGGATATACGCTTAGCATACATATTTTATGTATAAATATAGCTCTTAATTAACAAATTTAGGTCTAATTTTCATGGCCAAATAAAAAATCATTTAGTGATTTCAAGAAATATCAAATTTAAATATAATATTGTTAAAAATCAATTAATTACACAATATGCACATTTGTGCGAAAGGTGTGTTCTATTTAAACGGGATTTATCTTTGTCTTTCTATTGGATGAGCTTATCCTAGTTGTTATTGTTGTTTTTAAAAGCGCAAACTAATTGTGCGCCTGTGATTAGGCACTGAAGAACAAAAGTCGAAAAAAGGAGAATTACAAAGAATGATCGGAACGAAAGCAAAGAAAATGAAGAACGATACCTTGCTTAGTACGAGAGAAGCTGCGGAGATTTCTGGCTTTAGCTCAAGACATATACAAAACCTTATAACGCGCGGGAATATTTCAGCTATAAGAAGTGATGACGGACGGTATTTAATAGATAAATCTGAATTCTATCGTGTATTTCCAGACACTCACACGCAGAGAACAATACCGCATAACGATGCACATATCGAGAATAGTTCCGCACATATTCTTATTGAGGCTGAAAATAAATACCTTAAAGAAATGTTAGCAGAAAAGGATAGGCGCATAGCCGAGAAAGACACACAAAACGAATTCCTGCACAAACAGCTAGAGACAGCTACAGCAGAAAAAAAGATGTTAATAGAAACACTCAGCAGCAATCAAAAGCTGCTTGAGCATGGTAGTAACAAAGCTAAGCGGAAAAAAATTTTTGGTATGTTCTAATTCGGAAAGCAATCACAAAAGGAATCAATAGCCAACTATTTTGTTATATGAATAAGAGCTGAATTATTATCATGTGCTGAACTTTCACCAGCAACATCAGTAATTGCTTCTAAGCTGAAAGTTCCCCTTCTATCAAATGAGCAGGCCAAACTACTTCCTGCATTATCATAAAAATACCCGCCCTTTTGAAGGTTAATTCGCCGTTGATTGCGGAAGCAACTATTACCGTAAGCGCATAATGATAGATTGATTGTATACTCTTGATTTTGACCAGAATTATTATCAATACGATAACTGTGATAACCCGATGTATAAATATTACTATAAACTTGGCCCGATACATCGCTGGTAGATGCAAGAGCACTAGCTGACATTATCCCCTTTGGTAAGTGCACTATATGACCTTCGATTGGATGACTACCTTCATTGCCTCCGGTAATCCATGAGTGCTCTTCTAAAATAGTCGCCCCTTTCATTATAGCGCCGTAACTAGAAGTGCTTAAAATGAATGCCAATGCAGTTACTACGTTAATTTTTTTCATTTTTATAATCCTTAATTCGTGGCTAACCATGGTTATCAAGATTTTGAGCCAGGCTAATAACTGCTTCGTTGGTCTTTGTTGAATAATGCATGTTGGCACATTCTAGCTCATGAAAATTAACATCATCATACCATTTGACGTAATAGATATATCCTGAATTTTCACTCCCTTCTACTGGCATCAAAATGGTCGCCTTGTTATTGATTGTGTAGGTTACATCTTCTTGCGCTAATAAGGCTGCGGTGTTAGATGCCTTAACATTCATTACACTGTAAGAACAAGTGCCTATATTTTTATAAATAAAGAATTGTGATACACCAGACCAACCCCCTTTGTCCTCATGAAATCCGCCTTTAGGAGCTGCGGCTAACATTTTAATGTCTTGAGAAGAAGCTGCTAGCATTTGAGTTTTAACAGGGAACTTAAAGGCGAGTTTAATTTGATTTACGTCTCTACTTAGGCCAGTGCTAGTAGGATTCTTTCTACCTTCTGATTTCATAAGCTCTTTTTTAACAAGAGACTCATTCATACTCAATAATTCATGAGGACGATTGATGTATTTATTTACATACCCTTTTTCTTTAAATTCTGCCATTTCTTTATCGCCTTGCTGAATCTCTTCGGGCGATAGGTTCATCATAGAACGAGGTACTACCTTGATTCCAGATCCGGGAAGTGGCAAACCCATTTTTTCTAATATTTTCATATTTTCTATTTCTTGATCCGCTTTTTCATCTGCTGTTAGAGCATAAGTAGCTGCTGAAATTACCATTAGTGCGACACAAATCAGTCTTTTTTTCATTGTCATGCTCCCCTAATCCCAACCGTCAATAATATTACAACCTTCCGCATATGTGGTTTCGAAAGGCGCTGATTCATGATAGTTTTTTCGGTAATGATATCCCCACACGACAAAGCCACCGTGAACGCCTTCCCCCCAATGGACTGCGGCAACACGATCATTGGTATTATATCCAGTATCGATTAGATGCGTTCCAGCTTGGTAATGTTTATGGATACTAACTACTTTCCAGTTGGTTGGGTGACCTTGCCACCAAGTAATTGATTCGTTATTTAAACAGTTTGCTCTGCTATGAACAGTTGTATTATATAATCCTGCATGAACACTATTAATTTGCAAACCTAGCAATAGAGTTGAAATGACTATTTGGCTTTTCATCTATCTTCCTTTTTCTTTAAAAGCATGGATAGAATAATGTAAATTTTAAAAATAAACAGAGTAACTAACGTGTATTTTATTATGAATTAGATAACCCATTAAATACAAATGAAGAATTATTTTTGAATAGAATCTGAAACAATAATTTCATCCCCGTTTTCCGCGGATAAAATTGTATAACGAGTCAAACAAAAAATCATCGCTTATTAGTTAGTCCATATTATTGTATTGTTAATAAAGTTATACCTTTACTTACTTTTCAAAGCAACGAAAAATCAACAATTTAAGGCGTCAATAAATATTAAAAACCAATCTATTTACATTAATAATTAAAGGTTTATTATTTATTAACATTATTATTTGGTCGCGAATAGAATTTATGACAGGACAACAGATAGGCTATATGAGAGTTTCATCAGAAAATCAAAACGTGGTAAGGCAGCTTGACGGCATTAAACTCGATAAGGAATTTATGGACGCAATGAGCGGAAGCATTAAGAACCGGCCTCAGCTGCAAGAATGTATTAATTATCTACGCAAGGGTGATACCTTGCACGTACACTCTATTGATAGGCTGGCGCGAAATCTTCGCCATCTACAAGAAATTGTAAACCAACTTGTTCAAAAAGAAGTGACCATTCAATTTCACGCTGAAAACCTAACCTTTACAAGCGAAGACAACCCTATCTCACAATTAACGCTCCATCTAATGGGTGCTTTTGCAGAATTTGAGCGTTCTATTGTGCGAACAAGACAGAGAGAGGGGATAGATGCTGCAAAAAAAGAAGGTAGACACCTTGGTCGACCTC
>JACCSX010000150.1 GCA_013812775.1 Tatlockia sp.
CGCCAGGCCGAGGCGCCATCAATAATAGCTGCTTCAATAATTGAATTAGGAATCGCCTTAATCGCTGCAAAAAAAAATAGGAAATTATAACTAAATTGCTGCCAGCTAGCCGTTAATATCACAACAAACAGGGCTTGTTTAGGATGGATAAGGTAATTAAATTCAAAACCCAGCATTTGTAAGCCCTGCGATAACCAGCCAATTGTTGGTTGACAGAGAAAACGCCACAATATTGCCGCTACAGCAGGAGCAACTGCATAAGGCCAGAGTAATAGGGTTTTATAAATGTTCTGGCTTTTATGCCGACCTTGCACTAGTACGGCGAGGAACAAACCCAGGCTCATTGTTATCAGAGTAATAAATAGGGCGATGAGTAAGGTTACCAACAGCGCCCTGCCATAGGCTGGATCACCTATTAAATCAAGATAGTTAGTCAATCCAGCAAATCGATTGTGCAAACCAAAGGAGTCGCTAAAAAAAAGCGACTGGAGTAGAGCGGAACAGGCAGGCCAGATAAAAAATAGAAGCGTAATCAGCAGCTGAGGTAGAACCAATAGTAAAGCTAATTTTTTGTTCCTGGTGTATTTTGCCATCAACAAACCAAATAAGAGTACTCGGCGAAAGTATATAACGAAGGGTTTTCATTTAGCGAGATGCTTTTTAGATATTTGCAGGAAAGTATAGAGCTTGGAAAGGTGTGCATCCTTGGCTTTTATCACTAGGTATAAAATGATCCAACTTTCCAACTAGGTTTTAAAATGAATTAGGATCTGTTTGTTTGCATTAAAATTCTGTATTTTAAATAAAACCATCCAGGAAATAAATTATGCGTGCCATTGCTATTGAAAACCCAGGCCCAGAAAGCCGCTTGATTATTAGCGAGCAGGAAATCCCTGTCTGTGGCAAAGAACAACTCCTTGTCCACGTTAAAGCAACCGCAATTAACCGTGCAGATTTAATGCAACGCCAGGGGAAATACCCCTCTCCTCCAGGCGAGTCTACTATTCCCGGCTTGGAAGTCGCCGGTGAAGTTGTGGCTATTGGCGAGCATGTCAACGCCTTTAAAGTAGGCGATCGAGTATATGGCTTAGTAGGTAGCGGCGGCTATGCGGATTACTGTTGTGTTCATCAAAAACTCGCAGCCCCAATACCGTCGAACTGGGATTATGGCTATGCTGTTGCTATTCCTGAGGCCCTGATGACCGCTCATGCCACCGTATTTTTACTTGGTAAATTAAAGAAAAATGAAAATTTTTTAATTCATGCTGCAGGCAGTGGAATTTCTTGTTTTGCCATCCAAATGGCAAAGTATAAAGGTGCACGGGTTGTTACAACTGCCTCTTCTGATGAAAAAATAAAGAAGGCCAAAAATCTGGGAGCAACAAGAGTTATTAATTATAAAACAGAAGATTTTGCTGCTTTAGTGGAAGAGCAATCAATTGATTTAATTGTAGATTTTGTTGGCGGCCCTTATTTTCCTAAACATCTTAAACTGTTGAAACAGAAAGGACGACTGGTGCAAATTGCCGGTATGCTAGGCCATCAGGTCGAATGTGATCTTATACCAATCATGAGAAAGCGATTAAGAATTAATGGCTTTGTTTTACGTCCACAATCCATTCCTGAAAAGGCAGCACTTTGGAAATCGGCACATAAGCAATGGGCGACACCCTTATTAAATAAAGAGATCCAGCCAATTATCGATTCTGAATTTAAATTTACAGATATTGAGCAGGCGCATGCACATATGAAAAGCTCTGCGCATTTTGGCAAAATTGTTATTCGTATTGATTAGAGACAGGGGCTAAGAACTCCCCATATATCAATCGAGGCTGGCGGCCCCCCGTTCGCGGTGAGGAGGAGCGAGAGCGACGTCTCGAACCGTAAGCCTCGATTTTCTTTCATTCAAGGAGCTAGGAGTCACCCAAGTCCCAAGTAAGGCTTCAGACGGATAAACGCCTCCTCAGCCCGAACGGATCTTTGCAAACCTTGAAAATAAGGCGAGCAGACTAAGTCTTAATATTACTCAGCTGTCTTTTCAAAGTACGCCGTAAAAGCTGGGTATAAATAGGCGGGTTGCCAGCAAGTTGCATTATCGTTGTTGATGTTAAGCAACAAACCATGAGAGGTAGGATTAATAAATAGTTTTGTGTCATCTCAACAACTAAAATAATCCCTGTAATCGGCGCCCGGATGGCTGCAGCAAATAAGGCTCCCATTCCGGCAACAGCAAACATGCCAGGATGAATGGATAGATCATCAATCAGATGATCTAAAATAAAAAACGTAGCGCTACCAAGCAAAGAGCCGATAGCTAACATGGGGGCAAAAATACCACCCGGCACACCGGTTGAATAGCAAATCATGGTTGTTAAAAAACGAAGAACCAGGATTAATAGAAGTACAGATAAATTAGGCGGTAAATCAACAGCCCTTTCAATAATGTGATAGCCTCCCCCAACAATATCGGGTTGATAATAGGCTAGATATCCGACAATGCCGCCTACCAGCAACAAATAGAAAATCCGCGGCCATTTAGTCAGTTTATCAGTTAAATACAAAGTTCGCATAAGGGTATGATTGAATAAAAGCCCAACAAAACCGACTATTATCCCGAACAGAAAAAAAAGCCATAGCGATTTAAGACTTGGCAAGGCGAATACATTCATCGGAATTGCAGGACCGGAACCCACTATATAATGCAAAGTTATAGTAGCCATTATACAAGCGATTGCTACTGTTTTAAGGTTGGTGAAGGTGAAGTTGAATTCGCCACGCAATTCTTCCATAACAAATAACACTGCTGCCAAGGGTGCATTAAACGCCGTAGCAAGGCCGGCAGCTGCGCCTGCCATAATTAATGTATCCCTTCTCTCAACTGAAAAATGAAATAACTCGCCGAACATGTCTCCTAAATTTCCGCCCATTTGAATCGTTGGACCTTCCCTGCCAAGCACTAATTTAGAAGAAATGGCCAAAACCCCGCCAATGAATTTGACAGGTAGCAGTCGACGCCAAAAGATAGGGCGTTCGTGTAAGACTGCACCTTCGATTTCCTGAACACCAGAGCCTGCTGCTTCAGGAGCAATATATCGCACCATAAGCCAGGCTATTAATAGAAAAAGCATCGAAATAAGTGCCGAAAATAGTCCAACAGACCCACCTTGGCTATTTATAAATAGAAGAGCTTGCTTAATCCAGTCATCCAGGTGATGAATAGCAATTTGAAAAAAAGAGCCAACAATCCCTGTAACTAGGCCTAAAAGAATTGCTACAGCATAAACAATTAATAATTTCTCACGCATTTGCTTTAATCATCCCCATCAAGTTGGAGATAATGCGCAATCCGGCTTGGTTTGGTAAGGAAAGAATGGTTTCAGGATGAAATTGGACTGCATAGACTGGTAAGGATTTATGAGCAATTGCCATGACAATTCCATCCTCGGTTAAAGCGGTTATCTCCAGTTCTTTCGGCACCCTGTCAAGACGGGCATAAAGCGAATGGTAACGACCGGCAATAAAACTGGACCCTAGACCGGCCAAAAGTCCGTATTCATTTTTTACCTGAATTATAGAGGCTTTACCATGCATGGGATAAGCTAAAACCTCCAGGGTTCCGCCAAAATATTCAACAATTCCCTGCAAGCCTAAGCATACGCCAAATAAGGGAAGCTTACGTTTTAGCACTTCTGCGATTGTCTCTGCCAATTTAAAGTCAACAGGTCTACCCGGACCAGGTGAGAGGAGCACTAAATCAAAAGTAGATTGTTTCAAATAATCAAGCACATACTCAGAGCGTACCGTCATTACCTCTGCTCCAGTCTGGCGTAGGTAGTTAGCCAGGGTATGGACAAAAGAGTCCTGATGATCAACAAGCAGTACCTTTTTACCCAAACCGCTTTGCGGGATTGAATTTGCCAAAGGGGGTTTATAATTGGGTTTTTGCAAAATATCCAAAAAGGCAGAGGCTTTCAGGCGAGTTTCCTGTTCTTCTGCCTGCGGTTCAGAGTCATAAAGTAAGGTAGCGCCAACCCGTATCTCAGCTATACCCTGTTTGATTCGTATGGTTCTTAAAACCAGCCCTGTATTTAAATTTCCATCAAAACCAAACCAACCAACCGCTCCGGCATACCATTTGCGCGGCGATTTTTCATGTTTTTCTATAAAATTCATTGCCCATAATTTTGGCGCACCGGTTACCGTGACTACCCACATGTGTGTTAGAAAAGCATCAACAGCATCAAACCCTTCACGCAAAGTTCCTTCGACATGATCAACGGTATGAATCAAGCGCGAATACATTTCAATTTGCCGACGCCCTAATACATGCACGGATCCTGCTTCGCAAATACGTGATTTGTCATTTCTATCAACATCAGTACACATGGTCAGCTCAGAGGCTTCTTTTTCTGAGTCTAATAAAATCTGAATATTTTTTGCGTCTTCAATCGCATCGGCACCCCGTTTGATTGTGCCAGAGATTGGACAGGTTTCAACCCGCTTACCTTGCACACGCACATACATTTCCGGCGATGCGCCCACCAGATATTCATCTGCCCCTAAATTGATAAAAAATCCATAGGGCGATGGATTAACATGACGCATCCGCCTGAAAATTGCTGATGGCTGTTCTTTGCAATGGGCATAAAAAGTTTGGCTTGGCACTACCTCAAAAAGATCGCCGCAGGCAAAACGCTCCTTTGCCAACTCAACCAGGGCCGCATATTCGCCTGGTTCATGATCACAACTTTTATCTGGCTCAGTCCTAGGCTCATAAGCCTTAAACTCCCCATCACGAGGCAGAGCCTGGGTAGATTTGCCCTGATACTGAAAATCGTAGCGTCTGATAAAGGCAATTTCTTTACGGTGATTAACCACATAGATTTCATCAGGCAGGTATAAAACCATTTCACGCTGCTCTGCCGGGCGGTTCTTATGTTGCTGCATTTTTTCAAATTGAAAAATCAAATCAAAGCCAAAGGCTCCATAAAACCCTAAATAAGATTCCTCTGTCTTAAAAAAGGCCAGCAGTTCGCGCAATATGGTAAAAATTGATGGTTGGAGACTTCGTTCTTCTTCACTGAACAGGCGCTCTGTTTTTTTAATCTCTATCTTAAGTTTTTCTGCAGATTGCTCGCAAATCAGCAAATCCTTGGACGCTTTTAGCAAGGGAGAAATAATAGCAATTAAAACTTCACCGCGTTTGTTTAGAGCCTCAACACGAATTTCTTGCGCTGTGCAAATAAGAGCTAAGGGTGGATTAAAAAACCCGATATCCCAGCAGGTATAACGTCCTGGGTATTCAAAGCTTGAAGCAAATAACGCACCTCTCTGAGTATCCAGACGATCTATAAGAGGCTCAATTGCATTTTCATAGACCAAATCATGCTGTCTGTATTCAATAAAAACACCAGCCGCGGTTTTAACTTGCTCTAACATCTTTAATCCAAGGCATAAATAATTGGTATTCATTCTACTTTAATATCTGGGTACTGCAAGATTAGGAGTCTGAAAAAAAAACCACTTTACACAGAAAAAAAATTTATAAAACCCCCGTCATCCCGAGCAACAGCGAGGGATCTCCTAATGAAGAAGACTGAGGCTTAGTTCTTGAGATCCTTCGCTGCGCTCAGGATGACGGAGGTGTAAGAAAAATTGTCCAGTGCAATAAAAAACTCATAGTGTTGGATTATCATTAAGAATGCCTTAATAATTTACTGGTAGAATGTTGGTATCTTAACGAACAAGGCTATAGAGATGACACTTCAAATATTAAGAAAGAAAATTAACAATAATCTAGAATTTTTATCAAATGAGGTAGAACGTAGCCTCGAGCAACTTGGAGTAGCGCTTATCCTCAAACATTGTCTTGTTGAATTAGAAAAACTTCCCAGCTCTAAAGAGCGAGAGAATCTTAAAAAAACTATTATTATAGCTTTTAAAAATCATCTTTTATATTCAACTGATGATATTCTTAAATATTACTCTAATCAGTTACTGTTAAGCAGCATTACGAATAATGATAGCGAATTGCTTGAAGCTCTTATTGCGCTAAGACCCGAGGTTGTTAATTCACTTTACTCACGTAAAGATACTTTAAATAGGCAGGATAGCGCCTTAATACTTGCTGTAACTCACGCTCCTCCACGTATTGAGTTAATTAAATTGCTTGTCAAGGTTAAAGGTATATCGATTAATTACGGTCCCTTTAGAACAGCATTAGATGAAGCAGTAGTCCTGGGTAATATTGAAATTATAAATATATTATTAGAAGCAGGAGCTACAGCAACACAAAAAACCTTTCAACTCGCCTGTTCAATGGGTCATTTTGAGATTGCTAAACTATTGGTTAAGGCAAATCCCGATGCACCCTTTGATTATAATGACGTTTTGATGGCATCCATTAAGTTTGGATCTTTACCGATAATTAGCTATCTCGTAGATGTTTTGGGGGCTGATGTAAATCATGTTGAAGAGTATACTCTTGGTAAAAATAAACAAGTTAACACCCCTTTATCTTTAGCCATTCAACATAAGAAAGATTCAATCGCTGTATTTTTAAAAGAAGCAGGAGCTCTAGGCCAATACATAAGACAGCCTGCACAAGATAAGAAGTCTGATGAAATACAGCCTTCCGAAGCTATCTCTCAAACTAAAAATAGCAATAATAAATCGACATTTTTTAATATAAAACCTGTAAGCATGAAAAAGACTTTGGTAACTCTTCTTGATAATTATTTGACGAACCGAACTGAAAAAGTTGATGAAAAGGGTAAAACTAAAAAGTATTTATATTCGTATATCCCGGAATTTTTTCAGAAAAGCTTCGAGGAAAAACTAGAAGCCGTAACTGTGCTACAAAAAGCTTTAAAAGGTGAAAAAGTCGATTTGGCATCTCATCTTTCTACTTTGCGCAATGGTAATTTAGGCAAGGAATTAAGAGCCTTTATTAAAGCTGGAAAGGCAAATAGCCTTGTTAATTGCGAAGTCGATACTATAAGTGAGTTTGTTGCGGCTTTGGATGCTAAGGTTAATCCGAAAAATACTTCAGAACCTCTCATGTACAATTAAAGTGCTCAGCAAACACTCATTAGCTACTTACCGCGCTTTATGTGCGGTAAGTAGCTGATTACAGATTGTTCATTCATAAACTCTATCTCTCAGGGCTTCTAATAATCAGCTAAGACTAAGAATTACCTCATTCCTACTAAAACCTACTCTTTCGAAAAATCAAAATCTTTGTTTCTTATAGCACCCAAGGTATACTGCTCTTTTTTGCTATTTGGAATGAAACATGCCCGCGCTTAATGAAAAGGACCTGGAAAAAATAGCTCTTCTAGCCTACCTCGATTGCGGCTCAGATAATCACCAGCTGGCTGCAGATCTTAATTCGATAATGAATTTTGTTGAGCAACTACGCAAAATCGATACAACTCAAGTTGCCCCTTTATTTCATCCCCTCGATCTGTCGCAACGACTTAGGGCTGATGAAATCACTGAGAAAGATTGTAGCGCTGAGCTGGCTAAAATTGCGCCCTCTTTTGAGGATGGCTACTATCAGGTCCCTAAAGTCATTGATTCAGGACAGTAAGTTATGCATAAATTATCGTTGAGTGAATTAATCCAGGGACTGCGCCAAAGACAATTTTCCAGTAGAGAAATAACGCAACACTATCTCAATCGCATCCAACAACATAAAAACTTAAACGCCTTTATCTCAGTTGATGAAGAACAGGCCCTAATCGCGGCTGATGCGGCAGATAAATTACTTAAAGCAGGTCAGGCAAAAACGCTTACCGGCATCCCGATGGCGCATAAAGACATCATTTGTACCAAAGCGATGCCTACTACCTGCGGCTCCAAAATGCTTAAAGAGTTTTACTCACCCTACCAGGCAACCCTGGCTGATAAACTGGAAGAACAAGGCTGCATTCTTATTGCTAAAACCAACATGGATGAGTTTGCGATGGGCTCCGCTAATGAAAACAGCTATTTTGGTCCCGTAAAAAATCCCTGGAATATTAACCATGTACCAGGCGGCTCTTCTGGCGGATCTGCCGCGGCCGTCGCTGCCGGATTGGTTCCCTTTGCTACAGGCACGGACACTGGCGGTTCCATCAGACAGCCGGCGGCTTTCTGTGGTATTTCAGGAATCAAACCAACTTACGGATTAGTTTCGCGATACGGTATGGTTGCCTTTGCCTCAAGTCTTGATCAAGCAGGCCCAATGGCAAACAGCGCCTCAGATTTGGCTCTAGTCCTGCAGGCGATGGTCGGTTTTGATCTTAAGGATTCCACCTCTGTTAAACGGGATATTCCTGATTATTCCGCCAACTTAAAGCAATCAATTAAAGGGTTGCGCATTGGTTTACCTTCCTGTTTTTTTCAAAAAGGTGTTGATCAGGACATACAGACAGCTATCCAAGAAGCGGTGAAAATATTTCAGCAAGGCGGCGCCACCATTATTGAACTTGATTTAAGCCTACAACCGCTTTGGGTACCCTGTTACTACGTTATTGCCGGCGCTGAAGCCTCATCGAATTTATCGCGCTATGATGGAATACGATTTGGTTATCGCTCTGTAAAGGGCAATTCTTTGCGTGAATTAATTACCAACACCCGCACAGAAGGCTTTGGTATTGAAGTCAAACGCCGAATTTTCACTGGCACCCACGTGCTTTCTTCGGGCTATTTTGATGACTATTTTCTACAAGCTTTAAAAATAAGACGCTTAATTCAAAAAGAATTTCTGGATTCTTTTGATAAGGTTGATTTTATCTTGGGCCCAACCACCCCAACCTGCGCTTTTAAACTGGGTGAAAAAATAACGGATCCAGTACAAAACTACCTGGCAGATGTGTTTACTGTGGCTGCTAATTTAGCAGGGCTACCAGCAATTTCAATTCCCGCCGGGTTTAGTCAGGGTTTACCCATTGGAATGCAATTAATTTCCAGACATTTTGCTGAAGCAGAACTGCTCAACAGCGCTTACTATTTTCAACAAGCAACGGACTGGCATCAAGCCAGTACAAGCTTTAAAGGGTGATTTATGGAATGGGATACCGTTATTGGGCTTGAGGTTCACGCCCAATTAAAAACTAAATCCAAATTATTCTCTGGGGCGGCTGCCAACTTTGGTGCCAATCCCAATTCCCAGACCTGTTATATTGATGCAGGATTCCCTGGCACTTTGCCAGTCTTAAATCAGCTGGCAGTAAAGATGGCGATGCAATTTGGATTGGCAATCAATGCAGACATCAATAACCATTCCTATTTTGAACGCAAAAATTATTTCTATCCTGATTTACCGAAAGGCTATCAAATCAGCCAGTTTCAGCGCCCAATCGTTGCCAATGGCCGTTTGAAAATAGAGCTTAGCGATGGCAGCGAAAAAGATGTGGTAATAGACAGAGCCCATCTCGAAGAAGATGCTGGCAAATCCTTGCATGAGGCACATGCGCAATATACCGGTATTGACCTAAACCGCGCCGGCACTCCGCTGCTCGAAATTGTAACAGCACCCTGCCTTTTTTCGAGCGAAGAAGCGCTGAGCTACCTTAAAACCCTGCATCTTTTAGTGCGATTTTTAGGAATCTGCGACGGCAATATGCAAGAAGGTTCCTTTCGCTGTGATGTTAATATTTCTTTAAAACCCAAGGGTTCAAAACAATTAGGCACTCGTACCGAACTTAAAAATCTTAATTCTTTTCGTTTTATTGAAAAAGCAATTGCCTATGAACAAAACAGACAAAGAGAGGTACTTGAATCAGGAGGAAAAATTCAGCAAGAAACGAGACTTTACTGCCCTGATACCAATATGACTCAAATCATGCGCTCCAAAGAAAATGAAAATGATTATCGCTACTTCCCCGATCCGGATTTATTGCCGATTCAAATTAAGCCAGAGGATTTACAAAAAATAAAACAAGAAATGCCAATCCTGCCTGAGACTATTAAACACAGGCTAAAGGAAAGTGGCCGCTTGAATCATGAGGATATTCAATTCTTGCTATCCTCAAAAGCAAGCTATGATTTTTTTAATGAATTAAAAAATGCAAGCAAAGCCGATGAAAAAACCATCATCAACTGGCTTAAAGGCAGTTTTGCCGCTGCTCTTAATGAAGCAAACCTCGGTTTTGAAAAATCTCCCCTCTCAGTGTCTTCCTTTGCACCTTTATTAGACTATCTGAGTGAACAAAAAATTTCAGGTTCGATTGCAAAACAGATTTTCGCTAAATTGTGGGCAGGTGAAGGTTCTGTTGATGAGATAATTGCAAAAGAAGGCTATTCACTGGATAACGATGAATCCTTGTTTGAGAACCTAATTCACGATGTAATTGAACACCACCCGCAACAGGTTGCCGATTATCGCGCTGGAAAAGAAAAACTGCTTGCTTTCTTTGTTGGCCAAGTAATGAAAGAAACCAAAGGGACGGCGCATCCTGAGCAGATTAATCGTTTGCTTAGGAAATTTTTGAATAATTCTGTGAGTTAATAAAAGAAAGAGATCAACTAAACGTTGATCTCTCTTTTAAACAGTTTTAGTAAGGCTTAACAACTACAGTTGTTCCAACATCCATAAAATCCTGGTTCAACCATTTTGCAGCACCTGGCAATACCCTTATGCACCCATGGCTGGCATTATAATTGGGTACTTCATAAGCTGCGTGAATAGAATAACTACCATTAAAATGCATACAATAAGGCATACGCGCCCCACCGCCGGTTTCTATAGGATAAAGGCTTGAAGTACATTCCTCACCTTTTTTGGAATACACCTTGAAAGTTCCTGTGACAGTACGGCAACCTCTACCGGTGTCTTCACAAAAATCTTTACCCCCTGATGCAGATCCTGTTTTAACACGGTGACCTTGCGCATCATAAGCAGCCCAGGCAGTTGCTTTAGGGTCAAAAATAAAGACCTTTTTGCCTGTTGCCTCGCGAGTTGCGGGGAAAGCATAAGAACCCCTATGATCGGAATCCAAACCCTTAGTGTAATGGGTATGGCCTGCATCATCGACAATTGGCACTGATCGATCCATCGATGCACAAGACGCCGCAAGTGCTGCTAACGAGCCAACGATTAGTTGCTTTTTCATCAGTAATCCTCCCTTTTTTATTGTTATCGGGAGGAATATGAATAAATTTAGTGTTTTCTATAATTATTTTTTACTAACTGCGTTATTTATGATCTTTTATTTCGCTCAAAGTGAGAGCCCGTAAGGCTTCTGGTAACATTGCTAAAATAGCCAAATAAAGTTGTTTATCGTTACATTCAAAACATCCACCACGCGGTGGCATGGCATTTAATCCTTCTTCTGTATGTGTTAACAAGGTGGCTAATCCTTGTTTAATTCTTGGCTCCCAATCGCTTTTAACATTAATTTTAGGTGCGCCTAGCTGAATTATGGGTTTAGCTGCATGACAACTTGAGCAAAAATGAGCCACAATTTGCTCCCCTTCATCTTTTGAGCCTTCTATAGATCGCAGAAATTCCTGTGGATGATGGCTGCTTGCATGAGAAATAGTGAGGGCTAACAAACAAAAATTGAGAATAAAGACAAATTTCAGAACCAAACCACTTCCCCTTTTAACTAATAATATTCATGATGACTTTCGTTTACAGATATGATATAGGTTATATATTGCACAATTTTCTAAAGATTTCAGGACAGGAACCGATAACAATGATAGATGCTATTGAGAGTAATGTTATGGTAAAGCCACTTAATGGTACTAGCAATTTCAAGCATAAAAACGCTGATAAAAGCAATCATGATAGCTTAAATGCTAATATCAAACAAATAGCTGCCTTGCTATCCTGTCTACCAGAAGTGGATCAGGCGCGGGTGGATTTTTTTAAAGAAGAAATTGCAAGCGGACGTTATCACATTTTAAGTGATCAAATTGCGGCAAAAATGATTGCCGATTTTGAGATGGCCTAATTTTAGAATGTACAAAAAGATTTATATTTCCCCTCTCCCCAGCCGTTGGTAGGAGAGGAGATCTTTTTGTGTGTTTAAACCTTTCAACGTGCTTGCATCCGCAATGCGCCATCCAACCTGATCACTTCGCCATTAATCATTGTATTTTCAATAAGATGTAAAGCCAAGGCTGCGAACTCTTCTGGCTTACCGAATCGTTTAGGATAGGTGATTGTCGCGGCCAGCTTCTCTTGGACTTCTTGCGACATGTTTAATAGCATAGGCGTTGCAAATAAACCCGGGGCAATGGTATTCACCCGTATTGCATATTGTGCCAGTTCGCGCGCGGCCGGCAAGGTCATTGCGACCACTCCGCCTTTTGAAGCGCTATAAGCTATTTGGCCGATTTGACCCTCAAAAGCAGCCACAGAAGCTGTATTTATAATTACCCCTCTTTCTTCAGAATCCGTCTCAAGCTCAAGCGTTGACATCGCATTAGCCACGACTCGCATGACATTAAAAGTACCTACCAAATTAACATCGATTACATGCTTGAAATCCATCAAAGGCATTACCCCATCCTTTCCCACCATGCGTTTTGCTGGTGCGATTCCTGCGCAATTGATACAAATTCTTGGAATACCAACCTGTTTGATCGTTTGCTCCAAGGCTTTTTCAATTTCTTCTTCAGAACTTACATCGCAGACAATAGAAAGTGCCAGCTTTTCCCTAGTGTTTTTATCAATATGCCGATCCCAAACAACAACCCTCACCCCTAGACTGCTTAGTTTTTGAGCGCAGGCCTTACCCATGCCGGAAAAGCCACCACTAATTACCGCGATTTGATTATCTAAATTCATTCCTAACTCCCTTTTATTGTAAATAGGCCTTGCTCAAGGTTCTAAATTCGGCTGTGCCCGCCTGACCAATCCACTCAAAAAATACCATTTCTGAGGTTATTAAATGAATACCATCCTGTTTCATCCTTTTAAGACCGTATTTATAATCAAGCTCAGAGCGGCTGCTTACTGCATCGACAACCACGAAAACCTCATAGCCTGATTGTTGCAAATCCAAAGCAGTCTGTAAGACACAAACATGTGCTTCAATTCCTATCAACACCATTTGCTTTTTCTTTAGCGCATCCAAGCGTTGCTTAAATTCCAGGGCTTTAAAACAGGAAAAATGTACTTTTTCAATCAATTCTTCTTCAGAAATCATGCATCGTAGCGACTCAACTGTTGGACCTAGCCCTTTGGGATATTGTTCAGAAGCAAGCTGTGGAACAGCCAAATCTTTAGCCAGAAGCATAAGCCACTGGCATCGCGCCAAAACTGCATCTGGATTTTGTACCAGCGGCATTAATTTTTCCTGTACATCAATGAGCACCAAGCAGGACCTATCTCTTTCCAGAAGCATTCCCTTCTCCAAATAGAAAAAGACAATCTCAGCCTAAAGCGTGAAAACTGTCAAGGAAAGATTGACAAATAAATGAGGAGGCATTACCATGTGTTAATGTTCTACTACACTAATACATTAGCATGAAAACACAGCAAACTCAGAAACAGCAACCTGGAAATCAACTTATGCATGCCATTAGCTTGCTTAAAAATGAAAATGAGGCCTTAGCTTTCTTTACCGATTTGTGTACACCCGCAGAGCTTGAAGCGATGAGGGATCGCTGGGAAGTAGTTCCTCTACTTCGCCAAGGCCTACCCTATCGAACAATTAACGAACAAACTGGGGTCTCTGTCACTACTATAACTCGCGTCGCACGATCGCTAAGTTTAGGATCAGGCGGCTATATCTTAATTGCAGAACGCTTGGAGCAGTCGTGAATACTCGTCTACGTTTAGCTTTACAAAAAAAAGGCCGCCTAGCACAGGAATCGCTTAATTTACTAGAGCGCTGTGGTTTAAAATTTCGCGTTAAAGACAATGCCTTACTTACCCATGTCGATAATTTTCCCATTGATTTACTCTTTGTCCGTGATGATGATATCCCAACACTCATCTTTGATGGACTCTGTGATGGCGGCATCGTTGGTGAAAATGTTTTATTAGAAGCAGAACTCGCCACAAAAAATAACCTCTATAATACTATTTTAGCCTTAGGAAACTGCCGTTGCCGCTTGGCAATTGCCGTGCCTGCCGGCTTTGATTATCGTGGGCCGGGTTCTCTTGATGGCAAGCGAATAGCAACTAGTTATCCTCTCTTGCTTAACCAATACCTTGCTAAACACCAGATTTGTGCTGAAACGCTGGTTCTTTCCGGCTCAGTTGAAGTTGCGCCGCGTATGGGTATGGCAGATGCCATTTGTGATCTGGTATCAAGTGGTCAAACACTTGAAGATAATAAACTTTATGAAGTCGATACCGTATTGGCTAGCCAGGCAATATTTATTAAAACCAACAAAGCTATTGATCCTGCTTTAGACGACTTATTCAAGATGCTAGGCAGACGTATTCAAGCCGTACAACAGGCAATGGAACGAAAATATATCCTTTTTCACGCTCCAAAAAATGCACTGGAACGCATTTGTGAAAGTTTGCCAGGAGCTGAATCACCCACCATCATGGACTTGCCGGGCAATCCGGATAAGGTTGCGGTACATGTCGTTTCCAGTGAAGGCGTTTTTTGGAATACCTTGGAAACTATTCAATCCTTAGGCGCCAGTTCTATCCTTGTTCTGCCTATTGAAAAAATGCTGGAGTGAATTTGATGTTAGCAATTAAAGAATGGCAATCATTATCCCTGCAAGAGCAGCAACAAATTCTAGGCAGGCCTGAGCAGGCTTTTTCCTTTAAAAGTCGCGTACAAGATATTATTGATGCAGTAAAAACTCGCGGTGATGAAGCTGTATTCGCTTTTAGTCGGGAATATGATCGCGTTGAGTTAAAGGAGTTACGAATTCCGATTGATAGCCTCAATAAAGCTGAAATCAATCCAAAGGCAATGAATGCGTTAACGCAGGCTATCCAAAACATAAGAACCTACCATCAGGCAATGATGCCAGCTCCAAAGCAGGTAGAGACAGCCAGAGGCATTACCATCGAGCGCATTTATCGACCTATTACAAGCGTAGGCCTCTATGTACCCGGCGGTAATAACACACCTCTGGTTTCATCGCTCTTAATGCAAGCAATACCTGCAGCGGTAGCCGGTTGTCCGATTAAAATTCTTTGTACCCCACCTAATAGCAAAGGAATGATTGATCCCCACTTACTGGTTGCCGCTCGTCTTTGTGGCATCGATACAATTTATCAGATAGGTGGCGCTCAGGCGATTGCTGCCATGGCTTACGGTACAGAATCGATTGCCAAGGTAGATAAACTTTTTGGGCCAGGCAATTCCTATGTAACTGAAGCCAAAATACAGGTTGCAGCTGATCCTATTGGTGCTGCCATAGACTTGCCAGCAGGTCCATCAGAGGTTATGGTTCTTGCTGATGAGCAGGCTAATCCCGATTTTGTAGCTGCTGACTTACTTGCCCAGGCAGAACACAGTGTTGATTCTCAGGTAATTTTAATTTGTGAAAGTCGTGAATTTGCCGATAAAGTCAATCAAAAACTGACAGAGCAATTACAAATACTATCAAGGCAAGCAATTATTAAACAAGCCTTAGCCTACGCCAGAATTATAGTCAGCAACGATCGCCTTAGCCAACTCAAAATAATCAATGATTATGCGCCTGAACATTTAATTATTAACCGCAGTGATGCTAACTCTTTTATCTCTGGGATTAATTCTGCTGGCACTATCTTTCTTGGCCCCTGGGCTGCTGAGTCAATGGGTGATTATGTAACAGGCTCTAACCACGTATTACCCACCAATGGACAGGCTCGTAATCTCAGTGGACTTAGTACTAGCGATTTTTTGAAAGCCATAAGCCTACAGTCCATCAGCCAAGAGGGCCTTGAAAATCTTGGCGAAACAGCACAAATCCTAGCGCTTATTGAGGGCTTGGACGCACATGCCAATGCTATAAAACTAAGATTAAAACCGATTTCTGGAGTATCAACATGTCCGTATTAGACCTAATTCGCCCCGATTTATTGACAATGAAAACCTACACACCTACCGGCGACGATCTTAACTGCCGTTTACATGCTAATGAACTACCCTGGACACCTTTATCGCTGTATGAACTGCCTTTAAATCACTATCCTGACAGGCAAGAGCAGAAAAAATTAGAGACGCAAATTGCTGAACGTTTTCAAGTTAGAAAAGAAGAAATGTTATTAACAAGAGGTAGCGATGATGCTATTGATTTTCTGATGCGCTTCTTTTTGTCTGCTCGCCAAGATAGTTTTATGCAGTGTCCGCCAACCTTTCCTATGTATGAGTTTTACTCACGATTACAGCAGGTGGAGACCATTAATTGCCCCTTGGATTTCGAAAATGACTTTCATCTTTCTAGCGACAAATTAATTTCGCTTTGGCGGCCAAATTGTAAACTCATCATGATTTGTAGCCCAAATAATCCCACAGGTACTTTGCTTAAGTTAACTACAATTGCAACCTTTTGCGAACAGTTTAGAGACAAGGCAGCGATTGTCGTCGACGAGGCTTACATTGATTTCGCCCAAACTCCCTCTGCTTCCACCCTACTTTCCTCTTTCGATAATTTGATTGTTTTACGAACGCTATCAAAAGCGCATGGCCTGGCTGGGTTACGTTTAGGCGCAATTATTGCCCAACCACAGCTAATAAAAGCAATGCAAAATGCAATACCACCTTATACCCTGCCCTCAGCAGTTATCAATCTGGCACAACTTGCCTTAGCTGATAAAGAGTGGTTTAGCCCAAAGATTCAACTCATTTTAAAAGAACGTGAAATGCTAAATGCAGAGTTAAAAAAATCACCCTGGATCGAAACCGTCTATCCCACCCATGCTAATTTTATCCTCATTGCCAGTCCTCATGCTCAAGCCTTGGTACTTTGGTTTAAGGAATTTGGCATTGCCGTGCGTTATTTTGCAGCCGGTCCAATGCAAAAAATGTTACGAATCACAGTGGGGGATAGCAGTCAAAATCAACGATTGCTAACTGCCTTAGCCAGTTTTAGGCTTTGAGGGGAGAGCTATGCAAAAAATATTATTTATTGATAGAGACGGCACTTTAATCGAGGAGCCGGCTGATTTTCAAGTGGATGAATTAGCTAAAATTCGTCTCTTACCAGGGGTCATCCCTGCTTTGCATGCGCTGGTAAAAGCAGGTTTTCAACTGATAATGGTAAGCAATCAGGATGGTTTAGGTACAAGTTCTTTTCCAGAGACTCAATTTCAACTATGCAATGACTTCCTCCTGCATCTATTAAGTTCGCAGGGTATAACTTTCAATGAAATCTTTATCTGTCCGCATTTTCTGTACGATAGTTGCAATTGCCGAAAACCTAAAACGGGCTTGCTGGATCTTTTTCTGGTGCAAAATGAGATTGATAGGTCTAATTCCTGGGTCATTGGTGATAGAGAAACAGACAAGGGATTAGCAACCAACCTTGGCCTTTCCTATCTTCCTATTAGTCAAAACCAGAATTGGCTGCAAATAGCGACAGCTATTTTGAATAATAAACGCTCAGCCTCAATCAACCGACAAACTAAAGAGACGAATATTGAACTCACTTTGAATCTGGATTTAGATAAGCCAAGCTTGATCAATACGCCCATTGGTTTCTTCAGTCATATGCTGGAGCAAATTGCCAAACACGGTGGTTTTTATTTAGAAATTGAGGCCAAAGGCGATCTGGAAGTCGATGAACATCATCTTGTGGAAGACACGGCCATCGCTTTGGGAGAAGCCTTCAAAAAAGCCTTAGGCGATAAATGGGGATTGGCTCGCTATGGTTTTACTTTACCGATGGATGAAGCCCTTGCCTCTGTAGCTATTGATCTCTGCGGCCGAAGTCACTGTGTTTTTGAAGCTAAGTTTAGCCGTGAATTTATTGGCGGCATGGCCACTGAAATGGTCCCGCATTTTTTTAATTCCTTTGCTTGCAGCTTGGGCGCGACCCTCCATATTCAGGTTAAAGGCGAAAATCATCACCACATGATTGAAGCTTGCTTTAAAGCCCTGGGCCGTGCTCTGCGCCAAGCCTGCCAGGTCTGTGATACCGACCTTCCCTCAACCAAGGGGGTTTTATGATTGCTGTCATTGATGTAACGGGCAATAACCTTAGATCATTAACCAATGCCATCACAGGTTTAGGCTATGACTATAAATTGACTCACGATCTTAAGGATTTAGACAAGGCCAGCCATGTGATTTTACCCGGTGTGGGAGCAGCACCGGCGGCAATGCGGGCACTAAAAGACCATCAATTGATAGACAGCCTTCGTCAATTGACCAAACCTCTTTTGGGCATTTGTCTTGGTATGCAATTACTATTTGAATACTCTGAGGAAGGTAAGGTCGATTGCTTGAATCTTATTCCCGGGCGTATAAAGCGTTTGCCAACACGCCCTGATCACCCTGTTCCCCACATGGGTTGGTCTAAGCTGCAATGGACAAAAAAAACAAGGCTTGCACAGGGAATAGATACCCAGGATTATGTTTATTTTGTTCATAGTTATGCTCTACTCGAGAGTGATTATGCCCTAGCCAGCTGTCAATATAGTGCTGATTTCACTGCTATTGTTCAATATAAGAATTTTACGGGCATGCAGTTTCACCCTGAAAAATCGGCAGAACTTGGTCTTAAATTGCTTAATAATTTTCTAAAACCCGAGGAAAGATGATGTTAATAATTCCCGCTATTGATTTACAACAGGGCCAATGTGTACGCCTGCGAAAAGGTCAGTTTGATGAGCTTTCTATTTACGATTATTCACCGGTTACCCTGGCTCAAAAATATGCCCTTCAAGGCGCAAAGCATTTGCACATTGTAGATTTGGATGGTGCCAAATCTGGACAAATTCAGCAATTAGCGTTAATCCAAGCCATGCAGGATGCGAATCTTTCCCTTCAGGTTGGCGGTGGCATTCGCAGTCTTGATACTGCTAAACGCTGTATTGAAGCTAAGATTAACAAACTGGTTATCGGCTCAATTGCCGTTACTAATCCTGAATTGACCGAGCAAATAATTAAATATGCTCAAGCTGAAACGATTATTTTAGCCCTGGATGTTCAAATCGAAGGTAAAGAGCCAAAAGCCGCTATTCATGGTTGGCAAACAACAACCAATAGCAGTCTCTGGGATCTGGTAAATTATTATCAGGACCGTGGCATCACCCAGATTCTCTGCACCGATATTGCAAGTGATGGAATGATGTCTGGCCCGAATTTCTGGCTTTACGAAGAAGCTCTGGCACGTTTTCCTAAAATGCAATGGCAAGCATCTGGCGGTATTCGTAATGTTAATGATCTGGAAAAATTATCTTCAATTGGCTTAACTGCTGCTATCCTGGGTCGCATGCTTTATGAAAGTGATTTTGATCTTTCTTCCTATTTAAAGAGGCAATAGTCATGGTAGCCAAACGCATTATTCCCTGTCTTGATGTTTGCGATAATCAGGTTGTTAAAGGTGTGAAATTTCGCAATCACCGTGTTGTTGGCGATATTCTGGAACTTGCCGCAAAATATTCGGCTATGGGTGCAGATGAATTGGTTTTTTATGACATTAAAGCCAGCTCATCACATTACCGTGTTAGTACAGAATGGATTAGTCATATCGCTGGAGCTATTAATATCCCTTTTACTGTTGCCGGCGGCATTCGTTCTGTAGATGATGCAAGAGCAATCCTTAATGCGGGTGCGGATAAAATTTCGATTAATAGTCCAGCCTTGGAAAACCCTGATTTAATCGACGAATTAAGTTCTGAATTTGGAACCCAATGCGTGGTGATAGGCCTTGATAGTCAGTGGGTGAATGATGATTTTTACATTTACCAATACACAGGTGATGAAACCAAAAGTCAAAATTCAAAACGGAAAACACTGGACTGGATTGAAGAAATTCAAAATCGAGGTGCTGGAGAAATTGTTCTTAATTGCATGCAGGCAGATGGTGTGCGCTCAGGCTATGATCTGGCGCAATTGCAATTAGTGCGTAGCAAGATTCAAGTGCCTTTAATTGCTTCAGGCGGCGCTGGTAAGGTTGATGATTTTCTGCAGGTATTTCAACAGGCAAGAGTCGATGGTGCTCTCGCTGCTTCTGTATTTCACGATAATATTTTATCAATCAGCGAAATCAAACAAGAACTCAGAAATAATAATATTGAGGTCAGGCTATGAATGATTTAGAACCAGGTCAATTGGATTGGCAAAAAATGCAGGGACTAATCCCAGCCATTATTCAAAACGCCAACAACGGTGAAGTTCTCATGTTAGGTTATATGAATCAGGAGGCACTGCAGGCAACACTTGAAACCAGGTTAGTTACCTTTTATAGCCGCTCTAAACAACGTTTGTGGACAAAGGGTGAGACCTCTGGACACCGTCTTAAACTCAAATCAATGTCCCTTGACTGTGACGGCGACAGCTTATTAGTGCAAGCAATTCCACAAGGTCCTGCCTGCCACTTGGGATTATCAAGTTGCTTTCAACCCGCGCCTTTATCACAACTTGGCTTTTTAGAAAGTCTAATTAAACTCATTGAAGAGCGGTCAAAACAAAATGAAACCACAAGCTACACGGCAGAACTACTCGCATCGGGAGTCAATCGCTGTGCACAAAAAGTTGGCGAAGAAGCAGTAGAAACCGTGATTGCCGCAGTTAGCAAAAATCGTGAAGAATTGATCAATGAAGCCGCCGATCTGGTTTTTCATCTGCTGGTTATGTTACAGGCCTGTGAACTTAGTTTTTATGAATTACTTGACTGTTTGCAGAGACGGTCAAACCACGGCTAAAAGAACTGCCGTCAAATAATTCCCCTCGGGAAAGGCAGTCAAAGTGGGATGGCAACTTGATGGTCCAAAAATGCCAAGTAGTCGAACTTGCTTGCCTTGCGCCGGCGCCTGAGAGCTAACCAGCGCGCTAAATTCCTGTGCTGATAAGGCAGATGAACAATTACAGGTCATCAACAAAGTACCAGAACGCATGGTTTTAAATAATTCACTATGCAAAAAGCGATAATATTTTTTAGCGCGTTCCAAATGTTGTTGGGAGGGCACCAGTTTCGGTGGATCGAGAATGACCAGATCATAGTCACCAGCCTGTGCCAAATAATCCCGTGCATCAGCTTCTATAAACTCGATATTATCAACCTTATTCAAATAGGCATTATGTTTAGCCTGGCTAATGGCCTGCGCCGAGCTATCTACTGCGGTAACCTGGCTTGCACCGGCTTTAGCTGCATGTAAGGCGAAACCCCCAGTATAAGAATAAAGGTCAAGAACTCGCTTTCCTTTGGCCAAAGCTGCGATGCGCTGATGGTTTTCGCGCTGATCAAGAAACAGGCCTGTTTTTTGTGCTTGCGAAAAATCAACCTGATAGAAAACGCCGGCTTCAAGCACCTTGGCAGAGGTAGTCAGATCCTCTTCCATTTCCTCTCGCCAACCGTCTTGGGCAAGCGGTTTTTTCTGGGCTAACCAAATAATTTCTTCACCAGGCAACAGTTCCTGAATCGCTTTTTTAATAATTTCCTTATTTGCTTCAACCCAATAAGCAGAACTTGCAACAACCGAAATCTGATTAAAGCGATCAATAGTTAAACCAGATAAGCCGTCAGCCTCACTATTAAACAGACGATAGGCAGTCGTATTCTCATTAGGAAGATTTAAACTTTGACGAATTGAGAGTGCCTGCGAAAAACGCCAAGCGATGATAGATGCCAATGACTTTTTATCAACATTCTCCCAGCTCTGGGCTAAAACACGCAGGCGATAAAGGGAATGCTCATTATAAATACCAGTGCCAAGGTAATCACCCTCCGCACCATAGACCTCAACCAAACCACCAGTCTGCAAGGTTCCAGTAGTTTTATTAATTGCCTTGGGGAAAATCCAGGGATGGCCGCGGCGTACGGCATTTTGTTTGGTTTTATGTAAATAAACAGCAGAATTCATAGATCGATGCCTGATTTTATCAATCAAAAAAGAGGGGCGAGTATAAACTAAAACTGGCTATCATTTCCAGATTTTCTCTTTTTGATAAAAAACCTGAACCGACATTCCCGAGTTCTATAGAAACATGCTAGCATCAGCTCTTTTGTAATAAAGGATTCTTATGTGGTTTAATAATGCTCTTGTTTATCAATATGAACTAAATGAAACTGTCGATATCACCGCTTTACTTGCTGCAGAAGTTCTTAAACCTTGCCCGCCACATGCCAGATTCATATATGGCTGGCTACCCAGTTTTGGCGATGAATTGGTTCAGGAAGTAGCTGGCTGTTCTTTGATTTCTTTAGGTAAGGAAGAACGAATTTTACCGCGCGGTGTCATTAAACGGATGCTCGCAGAACGAGTCAAGTCTATTGAAATGCAACAAGGCCGCTCTCTCAAACGAACCGAAAAAGCGCAACTTGCAGAAGATCTTGAGTTTGAATTACTTCCAAAATCATTTTGTGTGCAAAAGCAATTACCAGCCATACTGGATTCTGTGTCAAAACGGTTAATAATTAATGCCTCATCTAACAATCAAGCCTCTCAGCTTACCTCTTTATTACGCAAATCGATTCCCGGCATCCAAATTGAACCCTTAGCATACAATGAAAATTTAGCCCTGCGCTATGCCCAATGGTTAAGTAACCCCGAACTGATTCCGCCCTCCTTTCAACTAGCCTCCGATTGCTTGTTGTTTTCCCTCGACGATGAAAAAAAACGTTTTAACTGCAAGGGCTATGAGCTACCCGCTCAGGAAATATTAACTTTGTTATCACAGGGCTTGGCGGCTGCTGAAATTTCATTGATTTGGAAAGAACGTATTCAGTTCACTCTAACCCATGATCTGGTATTTAAGCGTTTAAAAAGCCTTGATTATCTGGTGGATGAATTCATTGAAATTCAACAGCTGGAAGAAGAATACCAGCAACGCGACGCAGCCTTGGCTTTATTAAGCGGTGAACTACGGGAGTTGATGACTGATTTGCTCGACGGCTTAGCGAATAGTGTTGATGAAAAAATTGAAATAGTGGGGAAAGAAGAAGTTTGCCCAGCTTAATTCTCACTACCAATCGTAAGGACACCATTAGTCTAAGTACGTCTTTCTTTAACGTATCGCGCATAAAGCGCGGTACGTAATTTAAATGTACAGACCTGCTTATTTAAAAGAAAACGAACCCAATTCAGGCAATTCCTGGCTTTGAATATTCTTTTCCTGACTTTCACAGAGTCTAATAGTTAATAAGTCTTCAGCTATCTTAGAGTTTTTAGAATTTTCAAATAAGGCAAAAATAGCATCATCCAGTGCTGTAATTAATTTATCCATATTGCTTTCTTTTGTTATGGATAAGATAAATTTTTCCAGGATCTCATCTCGATGTGGATTCGGTGTGTTCCTCTTAATCAATGTGACGATAGCTACTTGTATTTTGTGATTAAATGAAACCACTTCCATAAACTTATTTTGTTGGTCAATGAGTTCAATAGTTTTTTTAATAAAAAGGATGTCTGTAATATAATTCGTGCGACACGATGTTGCTAAACAAACTGTTGCAGCAGGCAGCCACCTGAATGCAACCTACTGTTCCGTCAGTAGTTCTCTACCCAGACATGCGATCGGAGTAATCTGATGGTCTGAAGCTCTGGGG
>JACCSX010000170.1 GCA_013812775.1 Tatlockia sp.
TCGCTACTTTTTTTTACCCTTACGACACCGCTTCCTTATTTTTTATGGCGATGGGATTTTTATTTTGTCTGCGTTCTCAATGGCTGTATTTTATTCCATGGGTGTTTTTGGCAACTTTGAATAGGGAATCTAGTATTTTATTGGTATTAATTATTCCAGCTCTTCATTGGCAGCAATTAAAATCAATGGTGCAACCGATGACTTTTGCGTTTTTGGCTTACTTGCTGGCCCGTTTCCTTGTTTTGCAATTTTTACATGGAGTACCTGGGCAGTTGCTGGAATGGTATCCGCTAGGTGGGCCTTATACTCACTTTGAAAGTAATTTGATCTGGCTATTGAATGAGCAGAATATTTTATTATTTATGTTTTGCTTTGCTGGCTTACCCTTATTTTGGTTTGCTTTCTACGATTTTATCCCACTGCAATATCGGCCTTTGCGTTATGTGGCCTTGTTTTATTTCCTGGCTTTACTTACGGTGGGCCGTTTTATGGAAGCCAGGATTTTTAGTGAAATTGTTGTGCTGCTTTATCTTCCTGTCTGCCTTGCTCTAAAAAACTGGCTTATAGAACATGAGCCAGTTCGCCCTTCTAGTTTTGGTATTGCCTATTATCTTGATAGATATGCGGTGCTTGGTCTTTTGTTAGTTATAGTAATTTTACAGAGGCCTTTAAACCAGGCTTTTATCCATTAAGATCTTTAGGGGTCAGATAAAGCATTGTATGCTCTGCATTCTCTGCAATTACGTTATATTTATCTTTAAGTACTTTCAAAGGTACGCCCAGATAATTCTCATCACTAATACCTAAGAAGAGGCAATCAATTTTTCCGTTAAACAAAGGTAGTAAAACGTTATCCAGATCTGATTTAAGTAAGGTTTCCACCATACCAGGTCCTTTAATGGGGGATGCTAAGCCAGTTTCCGCATAGTAAATACCTTGTCGTCTGGAAAAAATGAGGCATTCCTGTTTCGATTGGGAATAATGTTTGATAAAAGCAAGTTCGCTGGTTGGAACAGGCCAATCAGCGAACTTGCGTGTTGTGAATTTTTGTTTAGCATCGTTAAACATTCGCGGAATATTAACCATAAAATAAAAATTGCAAATGAGTAGGAAGGTGACGGTTACTATTGGGAACCAAATCTCTCTTACAGTTAACATTTTATTGCGTATATGGTTGAGGGTGCTATCCGCAGTAATAATCATAATCATTAGTGCAGGCCAGCTCACTGTTACTAAATTATAAACATGTGCACGACCTTCGTAGTATATGAAAAGACCAAGTCCTAACATGCTTAAGTAAAAAATAACATCTGCACGGATAGATTTTGTTTTTTGAAAGAAGGAATGCAAACTTATTATAAATCCTAGTAAATAAATGCCTAGAATGGACATCCAGGGATGCACTTCCTTAGGTAAAGGTAACATTGCAAAGCCTAAGCCATAAAAGATTTTTTGATATCGGAATAACCAAGATAAATGCAAGGGATGTTGAGCCTTGATCCATAAAGCGAGTAGAAAAACAGCTATCAGTAACAGTGTACAGGCTAGATGTAAGCAAAAAGCCTTAAAATAAAATTTGGAATCTGAATAGTTTCCTTCATCTTTCATTAAGCTATTTTCATGCTGACTACCTGCTGTAAGAAATTTTGCGGTTAAATAGGCTGCAAAAGATAGGGTTATAAATAAGCCTGTATCCATTACCCATAATGTCCCTAGTGCTCCAGTGGCAGAGACAAGGCAACTGCGCCATAAATTCTTATCTAATGTAAAAAAATAAAACATAACTATTGAAAGAGCCGGCCAAAAAAAGCGAATTGGAAAATATTGATAATATCTATCGTTAATTCCTTGAAAATAAAGAAAGGTTAAAAAGGTCACCAAGAGCAGACTAATGCATCCTAGAAGCAAAAGAGAGGAGCTTTTTACCAGCTTGGAAAGCACAAAGAACAATCCCAGTAATGAAACTACCTGCAAGGCTGCAAAAAACAGGCTAAAATGTAATATGGTTCCCTTCATTGCTCGCATTAGAGGGGCTATCATTTCAGGAAAAAGACCATATTGGGAAGGAAGATCCACTAATAAAGTTTTTCCGGCAATAACCTGGCTTGTGGGATAGACAACTGCATCAATATGCGCAGACCAACTGCCTTCGCTGGTTGCTCCATTTAACCCCGCTATTCGCCAAGCAAAAAGCAAAAGCAACATAGCACTTATCACGAGTATCCAAACAAACAATCTTATTAACTCTGGCCTATCGATGGAAAATTTAGAGTGCACAGTCCACAAACACCAGAGAGTAGCTATAACAAAACAATTCAAAAGTAGGACATAGGTAGAACCTATCGGCGAAATTAACGCCAAAAATGGAGAGTTGACTAAAGGCCAGAAAAAGAGCAGAGCGATAACTAAGGGAAGCGCTAGCGATGTCAGTTTAGGATAAGCAATTTTATGAAACAATTGTCGGTTTTTTGTTAAAAAGAAGGCACATAACGGAATTGCCAGGCCTAGGGTTAAGAAAATGGTGCGTTCAATCGGTTTTAGGAAAACAATAGTAGTATCTAGCAATACGCTAATATCTGGTGCTGGAGATTGGGGAAGTATTTGCAATAGTACTAATAAACCCTGGGCAGCTAATATTGTGAGGCAAAGAATCAACAGGAATAGGGCTTGAGATCGCAAGTATGTTTGTTGTTTATTCATTGTCAATTTTTTGCTCCGACTCTTTTTTGTTAAAGGTTAGTTATTATAGATTTAATATCAATTTCATTTTTTCTGGGGTCAAACTATTTTTACAAAATAGATTTAAACCAAACTTTGTAAGGCTGAGCTAACCACCATTTCAGAGGAACATAGCTATTGTGCTGTCTGATAGTTTTAATCGCCTCTTGATAATGCAATCGTCGGTTGTTCTTGGTTTTAGTCAGATCATGTTCGCGGTTTACGGCAACAAACTTATCCAAATAGACGAGAGGACCAAAGGCCTTTAATAAGCGCCACCATAAATCATAATCCATAGTCATATGCAAACTCTCATCCAGGCCTGCAATTGCTTCCCAGGCAGAGCGCCGCATTAAAGTAGCTGGTTGCGAAATAATGCAGCGCAGCGCTAAACGACGGACATTAAAGGGCTCAACCCACACTGGGTGCATGGTTTGCTTTCTTTCAATAAAGTTCCAGGCTTTACCATAAGCAGCCGGTGCTGAGGGATGTTTTTCCAAAATGTTGATTAATTGAGACAAGGAATCGGGTAATAACCAATCATCAGAATTTAACCAGCAGACATAAGGCGCTTTTCCTTTTGCGATTCCTTCATTGATAGCTGCGGATTGGCCTTTGTCGCCGTGGCTGCGCCATCCTGCCAATTGGCTTTCCCATTTTTGAATAATTTCAATGGAATTATCTGTTGAACCGCCATCCATTACGAAAACTTCAACAGGTAGGCCTTGTGCAAACAGGGATGCAAGGGCCTTATCGAGATAACGCCCTTGATTATAGGATGGAACAGCTATCGTGATTTGTGGTTGCTCAGGCATTTTATCGATGCTCGTGATTTAAAAAATCTTGATAAGTTTTAGCTATGCCTTCGCGCAAATTAGTTTGAGCTGTCCAACCCAGATTTTTCATGCGCTCAACATTTAATAATTTACGAGGAGTTCCGTCTGGTTTGGTTGAATCAAAGACAATCTCGCCTTTAAAACCAACGACGTCCATAATTATTTCTGCCAATTCGCGGATGCTGATGTCGACCCCTGAACCGATATTAAAGATCATGTCCCTTCCTTGTTTCTCCATTAGAAAGAGGCAGGCATCAGCCATGTCATCTACATGAAGAAACTCTCGCATCTGCTTACCTGAGCCCCAGACAACAAGTTGCTTATCACCACTGATT
>JACCSX010000171.1 GCA_013812775.1 Tatlockia sp.
GCCGCTGGCGAATCAATTAACCCTGCACGAATGATTCCTCGTGCTATTCGCACGGTGACTTTCAGAATTCTCTTTATCTATATAATTCCAGTGTTTTGCCTGGTTTCCATTTTCCCTTGGCAGAAAGCAGGTCTCGCTAATTCAGTTTTTTCTGATGCGCTTAATTTTTATGGATTACGCTGGGCAGGGGCTGTAACGGGTTTTGTAACACTCACAGCGACTTTATCATGCTCAAATTCAGGCGTTTATGGGATTGTCAGGTCTTTAAATGCTTTGGCTCGCAATGGTATGGCACCGCAAAAATTGGCTAAATTGAATCGTAATGCAGTTCCGCAAAATGCCGGAGTTGTTACTCTGGTGTCAATCTGGCTCTTGCTTGCCATTTCTTATTTCTTTGGTCAGTCCACGTTATATATTGCTCTGTTGCTTGTTTCTGGTTTTACTGGAGCAATTGCCTGGATTTCTCTTTGCTGGGCGCAAATAAATTTCCGTAAACGCTTGTATAAGGCCGGATACACTACTGACGATCTGAGCTATAAAACACCAGGCTCTCCTTATACAGGCATTGCTGCTATTGTGTTAATGGTTCTTTGTTTGATATTTCTCGCCTTGAATAAGGACCCAACGTACAAGATGGCTTTTATTATGGGTAGCATTAGCCTTACTCTGCCCATGATTGTTTATAAATTAGGTGGTTTCTCTAAAAATCGAGAAACTATAAATGAACTTAATAAATATTTACGCTTTAAAGATATCTTTCCCGATCGCAATACAAAATAAGATACTTCCATAGATTATTCATAAAGAGAGTTTTTCGATATTTTTACTTGTTAATAAAAAGTCAACCTGTTAAAATGGCACCCTTTTATACAATAAGGTTAATTAATATGAAAATTTATGATTTGCTAAAAGAATTATTTAATTACTCAAGAATCCGTACTTCTAATGTAAGTAGTGAAGCAAAATCAATACTGGGTGATATGAGAACGGAATTCGATAAGATTAAAAAAAGTGAAGAGATTAACAAGCAAGCAAAAATGATCGCTTTATTTATTGGCGGGACAATCCTTGCGTTAAAACAAGATGACTGGAAGTATCACTATGATTTTGTTCTTTATCCCAAAGCTGCTTCTAATGAAGTTTTAAAAAATGTAACCAATTCAATGACTAATGTTGAAAGTATGTATTCCATAGGAAATGAGGCATTATCAAATCTACCTAATTTATTTAATGGAGCCCTGTTTGAGAGAGAAGAAAGACTTGTTAATAATACTGACCCCGTACCTTTTTTTCCAGATCTTAAAATAAATGCTGATAAAGTTGATTTATTGGTTAAATTCTGCATCAAATATTCATATGATTTAGAGCGTTCTGAGGTAGATATAGAGGATTTAGTTTCGGTTGAGTTAGTTCAAAATTCTAATGCCAACAAGGCTATTAATACCTCCCCTAAACCGCTTCTATCCAATATCACAATGCAAATTTTAGGTGGCTTTATAGCTGCTGCTGGTATTGCTGCTATTGCTACTGCCTTTGTAGCGCTTAATGCTGCAACTTTTGGTTTGGCCGGCTTGATAACTGCAGGTGTGGGTGTAGCTTTACTCTTAGGTGGTTTAGGACTATTTGCTACTGGAACATACCGATCTTGTCAAACAGACGATAAATTTTTTGAAAGTTCTATCATTTTTGCTTAATCTTCTCATATAGGTTTTTTTATCAATATTTATTATTAAATAATAGAGGGTGAACCTATCCAACAGATAGGCATACACTCTCTGAGATAGGTGGCCTAATTTTGATACAGAATCTAGCCGTAGGTTGAACAATCCCTTGTTGTCGCTCGGATTGAGTCCTGCGCAAAGATGCTAATCAGGTTGGTTTCCAGGTAAAAATCAAGATTTACAGCACTTTATAGACCTTACCTGTTTGTAAACCCTCAATACTCTTGCTATAAGCAAGCGCTACCTCGCTTACATTGACCGATTTAAAGCCTCTAAAATAGGAACCATAACTATCCATTGCCTCAGTCACAACAGTCGGACTAACGCAATTAATGCGCTGTTTATTTGGCATTTCAATTGCAGCTGCGGTAACAAATGAATTGAGAGCACCATTTACCATCGATGCAGAACTGCCATAACGGATTGGATCTTCGCTTAAAATTCCAGATGTTAGAGTGAAGGAGCCGCCTTCGTTTAGATAATTTCTGCCGATTAAAACGACATTAACCTGACCCATTAATTTATCCTGGAGACCAATATTGTATTCCTGTTCATGCAGTTGCATGAATTCACCAAAATGCACCTTTCCAGTAGCCAGTACGACTGCATCGACCTGTGCAATGTTTTTAAACATGGCCTCAATAGAGTTTATATCTCTGATATCCACTATGATATCGCCAGATTTAAACCCAGCTTTGATAATTTCATGACGAGATTCTAATTCCTTTACAACAGCTTGACCAATAGTACCAGATGATCCAATCACTATAATTTTCATTCCAAGATCCCTAATAGAATTTAAACTTAATAGACACTAATGCAATTTTTGCCCGTTGGGTACGTGAAAATCTGTAGTTATTAGACAAATAGCGCCTGTTTCATCAGAAAAACCCACCAAAAGAAATTGCGATTTAAAACCACCAATATTTTTTTCACCCAAGTTGACACAACCTACTACTCGACGACCTAATAAAGATTCAGGATCATAGTGAACAGTTACTTGTGCAGAGGTTTGTAAAATGCCTAATTCGGGGCCAAAATCAACCCAAATCTTAAAGGCTGGCTTTCTCGCTTTTGGAAAAGGCTCCACTTTAATTACCGTACCTAAACGTAAATCCACCTTATCAAAATCATCATAACTTATAGTCATAGTGAATCCTTAACCTATTAACTCTAATTTAGTGCTAAATTCCGGTACCAAATTTTTTAATAAAAGATAGAGTTCTTCATTATTGTGCATAGTACAAGCTTCGTTCAACATCCGCATTGCCTGGGAAAGCTCATTCCATTCAATCTGACGAAACTTGGCTTTAAATAATTTTTCATGATCAGTTGGAGCCAGTTGTTCTGAATTGTGAAATAGTTCTTCAAATAACTTTTCCCCAGGCCTGAGACCTATGTATTCAATCAATATATCTTTGCCAGGCTCTTTACCAGCCAGCCGAATCATTTGCTCAGCAAGATAGCTGATTTTAACTGGCTCGCCCATATCTAATACAAAAATTTCCCCGCCTTCCCCATTGCTCATTGCTTGTAAAATTAACTGGCAAGCCTCGGGAATCGTCATAAAATAACGTTGTATATCGGGATGGGTTACTGTAATCGGGCCGCCCGCCTGCAATTGCTTTTGAAACAAGGGTACGACTGAACCGGCTGAGTTAAGAACATTACCAAAACGTACCGTGATAAATTGAGTTTCTACCAGTCTATCCAGGTTTTGACAATAAATTTCCGCAACCCGTTTCGATGTTCCCATTACATTTGTTGGATTAACCGCCTTATCAGAGGAAATTAAAATAAATTTCTCAGCACCAATAGCAACACTCGCCTCAGCTACACATTGCGTACCGATAACATTATTCTGCACGGCTCCCCGCACCTGTTTCTCAAGCATAGGGACATGTTTATACGCTGCAGCGTGAAATACAATTTGAGGTAAAAAATGATGAAAATGAAAGTCTATAGCAATTTTGTCTGTCACCGAAACCAATCCAAGTTCGAGTGCTATCTCAGGATATTTGGATCTTAACTCCGCCTCAATTTTATATAAATTAAATTCACAATTTTCAATGATTAATAATTTACTTGGATTTAGTGCCATAATCTGACGGCACAGTTCTGAACCAATCGATCCACCGCCGCCAGTCACTATTACCCGCTTATTCTTTATAGTTGCTGCAATTTTATCCCACTGCAACCGAACCTGATCACGTCCCAATAAATCTTCAATATTCACATCACGCAGCGCATTAACTTCTACCCGCCCCGCTGCCAAAGCAGAAAGACCAGGCAAGGTACGAAACGGTATGCCACAGGCTTCACAATGATCAACTATGCGGCGCATTAAAGCTGAGCCAGCCGAAGGTATTGCAATAAAAATCAAGTCAATACGATGGTGTACAGCAAGCAGAGCCAAATCCTGGGTTGTACCCAAAACCCTGACACCATGTACCTCCATTCCTTGTCTACCCAGATTATCATCTATCAGTCCTATCGGCAGATAAGATTGAGTGCGTTTCAGATCACGGACCAGACTTTCACCAGCCTGCCCCGCACCAATAATTAGAACTCGTTTGGCAATACTCAATTCTTGCACCTTATTATACTGCTCCCAGAAAGAGCGCATTACCAACCTGGCTGAGCATAGTAAGGTTATGAGAATCAAGGCGTAGAGTGGGAAAACAGAACGTGGAATATGATGTAATAAGGTTGTCAAGTAAAGAAGCGGAATAGAAATTATCGTTGCACTTAGAGTTGCTTTAATTATTTTTCCCACATCGTTTAATGATGAAAAACGCCAAAGACCGCGATAGACCTTGAAGTAATAATAAGAGAGCAGTTGTACTGACATTAATATAAGGAAAGAGAATAAAGTAAAGCTTGTTGTCAGATTAGTGGGAAAAGGCTGCATGTTAAAACGCAGCCAATAGGCGCAATACCACGCAAGTGGAATTGCGGTAACATCAAAGAGAATTACAGGCAATTTCTTGAAGAGTTTCAGAAAAAAAGTACTAATATTTGACATAATTATTATGAAATCCTTGTGGTCCTACGAAGTACATTCGTAAAGGGTATATTACTACAGCTTTAATTTTTTAGGGTATAAATTTCATATCTATAAGAATAATGAGGATTAAAGGTTTGGAATAATTGTCGAAATTGATACGTTTTGTTCTGCTTTAACCTTTGAACTAAACAAGCATCTGCTGGCGAATATATTAGATTACCCTTGTTATCCCGAAGAGAAGTCAGGATTAATACCTGCGGCATTTTGACAAAAATGTCATCACATAAAGTTTGATACATATCGGTTTTTAGTGTCGTTGTCATAGCCTTGTTATTCAAACAATAAGAATCCATATAGCGAAGTGAGCTTTGGTAGGGAATTTGGCCGCTATCTGCCAGGACAACCTCAGCAGTTGCAGGAATATTTTTTTCTAACCAGATTAACATCTCATCACGCAACTTTACTCCTCCTTGAGGATTAAGCGTAAAGTAGCGATATGCACCCAGACTTAGAGGATAAAGTAAGAGAAAAGCAACCCAAAAGGAAGTCATTAAAAGCCATGCATAATAGACCTCATCTTTTTTGGTTAAAAAATAATTTAAAATAATACAAAGCCCTGAGAATGTCAGAGGTAAAAGCAATACAAAAACCGGTAAGAATAGGCGGTTTTCAAAAGCTGAGATCGGATCGGCATTAATTAATAAAACCAGATAAACTAAACTTGGCACCCAAAAAAAATAATGACGCCTGTCACTGGCTTTAGCAATTGCCGGCAAGGATAAAAAAAATAAGGGAAGGGCTATTAGCAAATACCTTAGATCAAGCGCGCCGAAAAACCCGCTAAAGGCTTTGCAGTAGACAGGATTGGGAAATAAGCGCCCATAATAAGCCCAACGCCAGAAAAAATAAGGTAAAAAAAGGATTAAACAAATCAAACAACCTAGCAAAAGCTTGCGATAATAATCCGCTTTTAGCTCTTTAGGACTATCTAACAAAGCCAAGCCTAAAAAAAGGAGCATCAAAGTTGGTGCTTCTGGCCTGGTTAAGCCTGCGAGTGCAAGAAGAAACCCAGTTATAGCAAAAAAGAGGAACTTTGGCTTTGTTCGCGGCGCTGGATAGAAGTTATAACCCATACCACGCAGCAAAAAAAATAAGGAAGAACAGATTAAAGCCTGATAAAAAATAGTTTCCAAACCGCTGGCTGCCCACAAGAGCTCGCCTCTATAACTAAGCATCCACAGGCAGGGAATAAAGGCTAGCCGCCATGAAAACCATAATCGCGATAAGCAATAAATAGCTGCCGTGCTTAATAAAAGACTAAAGGCATTAACCAATTTAAGAACAATAACAGGATCAAAACCTAAGCGAATAGCCAAGGTTGCCAAAACAACAAAGCTAAAATTGGAATAACCTTCAACAGGAACCTCACCGATATTCCAAACCAAGCCATTACCCCCAGCCCAGTTCTTTGCATAGCGTAAAGGGATATACATATCATCAATTGTAAAAGGCCAAATTGCGATAAGTTGTAGTACAAACAAATAGAAGAAACAGAAACCCAAGGCGACGAAAAACCACTTTTTATAATTCATTTAAATAGAGCAATCAAAGTTAAAAGTAAAAAACATAAAAAATTAAACCGCGATAAATTATCGTTTATAAATAAAGAAACGGGATCATCATTGTCCGTTTTATTATTTGTTGTTAAACGAGCAAATCGCCACAAACCAAAAGCGCAAAAAGGCAAGGTCAGTAAAAAATAGAAGGATTGATTTCTTGAGTAAATGGTATAAATCAAATAGGTGATAAAACAACTTATCGCCACTGAAACAATCATTATATCCAAAGAACGAAATGAATATTTATCAAGTACCGCTCTGGTTGAATATTGCAAGCCGAGCTTCTTTTCCAACCGCCGTTTGCACAAGGCAATAAACAAGCTTAATACAGTAGCCATTAACGTCAACCACCATGAAATTGGCAATCCAATACCAATAGTACCGGCCAGAACACGCAGCATAAAGCCGCTAGCAATAGATAGCACATCGGCCAGAGGTACATTTTTTAAAAGGTGGTTATAAGCGAGATTGATAAGCAGATAAAGTGCAAGAAGTGCTGCCAGCGTTGCGGAAATAGACCAGGCCAAGGTCAGACCGCCGACCAGCAGCAGTGCTAGCATACTAAGCGCAATACTAAAACTTATTTCACCGGATGCAAGAGGTCTGCGGCATTTGTGAGGATGTAATCTGTCATCTTCTCTATCTTGTAGATCGTTATAAATATAGACAGCGCTGGAAATCAGGCAAAATGCAAAGGCAGCTAACAAAGCATCAGGTAAATACTTAAGCGAACCAGAATAAAATACCCCCAGTAAAACAAAGGCTGCTTTGCTCCAATGAGAAAGCCTTAGTAATAAGAAAAACTGCTTTATGGAGATCATATGAATCGCTTTAAGCTACAGCTAGAAAGAGCTTACTATATCATTTGTATTTCATTAGGTTAACTTAAATTCTACACCCATGGGATTCACAGAGTAGCTTTTGACTCATAATAAAAAGAAGATCGAGGTTAACGGTTGTGGGGGATTTCTCTAAACCCGAGTCCCATGCAATTTGAAAAAATGAATAGTCCCCTCTTTAATTCAATGTCTACTTTTACTTGACCAGTACATTACTCTCCCTTTAGGCGACATTCCTACTCAAGTTGCACCCATTGAAAAACTTTGCGTGATTTGCGGCCAGAGATACGTATTGTTCCCCATAGCAATAAAGTTATCGAAACAAAACTTAAGCAGACTAAAATTAAAGCTAAATCTGTTGCAGTATCACAATGAAGCTGCGATGCTAAAAACCCCACCGAAGCTGCTACCATGCCTTGTAAGGAGCTTAATAATGCACTTGCCACACCTGCCTTTTCTGGAAAAGGCCCAATAGCGGATACTGCTGTATTAGAATATACAAAACCTGCTCCGCACATAAAAAATACCATAGGGGTTACGGTCGATAGTAAAGAAGAATTGCTAACATTGTTCCATATAAGCATAAGAATACTTGAAATTAAGGTAGTAAATAGGCCTATCAAAATTAGATTTTTGCATTCAAATTTTTGCACGAGAATGGCTGAGCATCGAGCTCCTAATATGAATCCGCTAACAGTCAGAAATAAAATCCACCCATAAACTGCGGCAGAGAAATGTAATCTTTCTTGAATTAAAAAAGGTGCTACAGATAAAAAAACCACTTCACCTGAATAGATCAATCCCCCACAGATTGCATTTTTCAAAAAAATAGGTGAATTAAAAATGATTAGATAATTTTTAATTACTAAAGATACTGACATAGAGTTTTTGTTTTGGTGTTTATTAGTTTCATGAAATAAAAAATACCAAAAACCAAATATGATTAGTGCAAAAATAAATAACAAAGCGAAATTCCATCTCCAACCTAACCATGCTTGAATAAAGCCACCAAAAATGGGGGCAATGACTGGGGTTACTGCGGTAGTGTTCAAATAAGTGTGTCAGCTCTTTAAGAATTGTTATAATTTTTACAAATAGGAGAGCTGTAGCATGAATAATAAAGAAATAGATTTAGCTAATTTTGATTT
>JACCSX010000178.1 GCA_013812775.1 Tatlockia sp.
GACCATCAGATTACTCCGATCGCATGTCTGGGTAGAGAACTACTGACGGAACAGTAGGTTGCATTCAGGTGGCTGCCTGCTGCAACAGTTTGTTTAGCAACATCGTGTCGCACGGGTTCAATTACAGGCAATATGCGCTTTCCATTTCTGCAAGCTGATCAACAAGCCCCTCAACTCCCTTTAAACTCTTCAATTGCTGAATTTGGATCAACTGCTCTTTCCAGTTTTTTGCACCTGGCAAGCCATGCACTATATTAAAAATTGGTTTTAGTAACAGACTTAGGGGAACACCTGACTGAAATTGTTCTTCCACATATTGCAGATAGTCCGCTAAAATAGCATGGCGGAAGCGCAGAAGACTGTTCGGATAATAATAGTGATGAATTGCAGTCAAAGCGTAAGGATTTTGGCATGCCAAACGGCCTAACATAACACCATCTACATGCTGCATATGAGTTTGTATTTCATTAATCGTATTTATATTACCATTAATTACCACCGGCAATTTTGCAAATTCCTGTTTAATTTTATATACATAATCATAATGAAGCGGCGGAATGGTACGATTCTGTTTAGGGTTTAAGCCGTGAAGCCAGGCTTTTCGAGCATGTACGATAAGTTTATCGCATCCGGCATCTATCAGCTGATGGGCAAAGGCGGAAAAAAACTCATAACTATCTTCTTCATCGATACCAATACGAGTTTTTGCTGTTACAGGGATAGACACCGCTGCTTTCAGGGCACTGATGCAATCAGCAACCTGTTTTGGTTCAGCCATCAAACACGCCCCAAACCGGCCAGCCTGCACTTTATTGCTGGGACAGCCTAAATTTAAATTAATCTCTGCAAACCCCTTTTCCTCGGCTATTTTCGCAGAACTAACCAAGCCTTCCATATCTGCACCACCCAATTGCAAGGCCAAGGGATGCTCGATGGCATTAAAGCCTAAGGCACGTAAAGGGTTATTAACGATGGCGCCAACCGTTTGCATTTCAGTGTATAAAAGTGCTTCAGGAGCGAGAAGACGCATAAACACTCGAAAATGAGTGTAGGTCCAATCGATCATTGGTGCTATGGCCAAAGGGGAAATTAGACTGGCTGATGGTAAAAGCGTTTTGGATTTCACAAAAAGTCTTTCTGAAAAATTAATTATTATACTCTATTTGCTTCGAGCTAAGTTGAAATTGTATTAATGAAAACTACTCGGGCTAACTCTAGGGCTCCAGCTGCAATTATATCACCACCTGGAACACTAATAGTTTATTAATCAGATGATCACGTTGAATTAAACCGCTTGCAGGGCTTCAACTAAGAGTTGTAACCTTGTGCGTCCCTGGTAAACATTGAGATCCAACTTATATGCTATATGCGCCTGACGGGCACGATGGTTAGGCCATTGCTTAAGATCCACATTAAAAGCGATAGCATCGATTGCATTTCCACCGTCAGCATGAACCAGACTTAATTTTAGATGATGTTGGCCGACAAGTCTTTGATCAACAATTTCGAAGATATTATCAAAACAAGGCTCGGGGAATTGCTGTCCCCAAGGCCCTGCCTGCTGCAATATAGTAGCGGTTTCCAAGGTTAGATCATTAAGATTTAGAGATCCATCAGTAAGTAATATACCTTCACATTGAGCCACATCAAGATGTTTGGCAACCTCCGCGCGAAAGGCTTCTTTAAAATCATTAAAAGCCGTTGCAGGCAAACTTAAACCAGCAGCCATCGCATGGCCGCCAAATTTCGTGATGAGACCGGGATGATCTTTATCCACTGCTGCCAAAGCATCGCGTATATTTAAACCCGGTATTGAACGGGCTGAACCTTTTATTTCATTACCATTCGCCACTGCAAAAGCAATCACAGGGCGGTGAAAGCGCTCCTTTAGACGGCCGGCGAGAATTCCAATTACCCCTTGATGCCAGGATGCGTCAAGCAGACAGAGTGCGACTGGTAAATGATGAGCATTTTCAATTTGTCTGCTTAATTTTTCAACAGCCAGCATGGCTTGTTCTTTCATTTCCGCTTCGATAAGGCGACGTTCCTGATTAAGCTCATCCAATTGAGCAGCAAGCATAGTGGCCTTTTCCTGGTTATCTGCCAGTAAACATTCTATTCCAAGCGACATGTCATCTAAACGTCCTGCGGCATTTAGTCTTGGAGCAACGGCAAAGCCTAGATCAGATTCACGCAGGCGTGAACAATCCCTGCCGGCAATTTCAATTAAAGCTTTGATTCCCGGCCGACACTGTCCCTTTCGTATCCGCATAAGCCCTTGGCTGACCAGAATTCGATTATTTTGATCAAGGGCAACTACATCAGCAACAGTGCCTAAGGCAACCAGGTCAAGCAGCTGTGCCATATTAGGTTCTGGCAAACCTTGTGAATTAAACCAATCTACATTGATTAAGTGCCGTCTTAGAGCTAGCATGACATAGAAAATTACCCCGACACCGGCAATGGATTTCGAGGCAAAAACATCACCAGCCTGATTAGGATTTACAATGGCACAGGCTTTTGGCAAAGTTTCGGCTGGCAAATGATGGTCAGTAATTAATACATCAATGCCAGCCTCATTAGCAGCATCTACACCTTCAAAATTGGCAATACCGTTATCAACGGTAATAATTAAATCCGGATGCCATTTTTTGGCAATTCCAATAATGCCAGGCGTTAAACCATAGCCAAATTCAAAGCGATTTGGAACTAAAAATTCAACATGCGTCGCACCCATCAAACGCAAGGCTGTAATGGACAGTGCTGTTGAGGTAGCGCCATCGGCATCAAAATCACCAATTATCAAAATTCGCTGCTGGGCTCTTAAGGCTTGCTCTAAGCGTAGGCAGGCTTTATCAATATCGCTTAGCGTATTAAAAGGCAATAAGGCCTGAAAACGCTTATCTAATTCACTCTCTGATGTTAACCCGCGCAGGGCATAAATCCGTTGTAAAATGGAGGATTCCGATGCAAAAGATGGTAATGATTCGGGTAGTTCCCGTTGTTTAATGCGCATATTATCCCCATAACCTCGACCACCAAGATGCTGCCTGACTTGAATAACTACAATTATTCCAGTACCAATTCACCGTATTTTTTTTAATTTTTTCTGAAAGTCTGCAAATTTCAATCTGTTTGGGTTCATTTATAATGACTAACTGAGCCTTGCTAAACAGAGTGGTTGACGTCATAGGGATTATTGCTGATTCAGTCGCATTTGCATAGTTAAGAAGCACTTCATCATCGCTAATAATTACCCTGCGTCCTTTAAGTTCAAAGGCGCCCTCTCCCCAGAACCATAATCCATTGATGGTCAGTTCATTTCGCTTTAAGTTAAGTGGGTGAGCGCTAAGGTACATTTGCAATTCGGTTAAAAGTCGTTGCCAATAAATGCTGCTGTCAAGAGAACTAAAAACAGGCATGAGGGAATGATGCAAAAGAGTTTGGACAGATTGGCTAGAGATTTTCGGTTTATCATCTATTTTAAATAGCCAAGTGCAGGCATCGTGATACACGGGCGTAAAACCATCTGCTTTAAGAAAATCACTGACCTCTTTAAACCATAAACGGGATTCTTCGTCTGACAATTCAAGCTCTCTACCAGCAGCGGTCAGCATGGCATCATTATGACTGGCCTCCCAATGAACAGGTGAGGCAATAACCCAGTTGCCCTCTAACCCATGATATAGTTTTAGTAAATTAGCCAAGGGTTGATGCTCTGGTTCATAACCTAAACAGTCTAAAATTCGATGATAATAGTCAGCTTGTCCACTTAAAGCGTTACTCTCGAGGGGAAATGCATCTTTTTCGCCATTAATAATGATATCCATATTAAACTGCCTTTAAGTAGCCATCCCGTTTGAATAGGGCTTTTAAATTGCGCAAAGCCTGACGTGTTCGCTGACTGTTTTCAATTAAACCGAAACGGACAAATAAATCACTTTGAGGACCAAAGCCAAGGCCCGGTGAAACAGCAACAAAGGCTTCTTGCAAGAGATATTTAGAAAATTCAAGAGAACCCATGTGACGATAATGGGCAGGAATGGGCGCCCATACAAACATGGTCCCCTTTGGTTTTTCAACATACCAGCCCAGATCCTGCAAGCCTTCGCATAAGACATTGCGACGGCGTTCATACATTGCCCTGATTTCTTCAACGCAATCGTCAGGACCTTCAAGTGCTGTAATTGCTGCCACCTGAATGGGCGTAAAGGTACCATAATCTAGATAGGATTTGATTCGGGTCAATGCGGCTACTAATTCCTCATTACCACAGGCAAAGCCAACTCGCCAACCGGGCATGTTGTAAGATTTAGACATTGAGTAAGTTTCAATAGCTACTTCTATCGCACCTGGAACCTGCAAAATGGAGGGTGCTTTATAACCATCAAAAACGATATCCGCATAGGCCAGATCATGAATAATCCAAATTCCATGCCGTTTTGCCAAAGCAACAACGCGCTCAAAAAAATCATAGTTAACGCAATGAGTGCTGGGATTAGCTGGGAAACTGATAACCAGCGCTTTGGGCCGCGGCCAGGATTGCTCAATTGCCACTTCTACTGCGTCTAAAAACTGGCATTCATCAATTAAGGGAATTTGTTTGACGTTTGCGCCGGCAATAATAAAACCATAGGTATGGATTGGATAAGCCGGATCAGGCACGAGAATCGTATCGCCAGGCCCAGAGATAGCCAGTGCCAAATGAGCCAAGCCTTCTTTGGAGCCAATGGTAGTTAAAACCTGTGTTTCCGCATCAAGTTCAACTTGATAATGCCGCTGATACCAACTGGCCATTGCACGCCGTAACCGTGGAATTCCCTTTGACATGGAATAACGATGCGTATCCGGACGTTGGGCGGTCTCAATGAGTTTATCAACGATGTGTTTGGGTGTTGGCTGATCGGGGTTGCCCATGCCAAAGTCGATGATGTCTTCCCCACGCGCTCGCGCCTCTGATTTTAGTTGGTTTAAAGTATTAAAAACATAAGGAGGTAAGCGTTTAATGCGTGGAAACTGACTCATATTTTGCGGCCCTTGTGATATACTGCTGCTCAGTATAATTTAATGCTTCCCTAAACTCCATGCATATCAACCTTGAAACAAACGATAATAACGCTATCCAAGCCTATAGTGATCTGGAAATAAAAGTCGGTTCAAACCTTTATCAGAACAGTCTTATTATCAGCTCGCATGAAATCATTAGCGATTGGCAAATCAGCTCTATTTTGCAACTTAATGAGACCACTTTAGAGCCTCTTCTGCGCTACAATCCCAAGATTATTATTATTGGTCATAAACAACAAAGCAAATTTGCACCGATGCCAATTATTACGGAACTTGCTAACCGTCGAATTGGTTTAGAAACCATGTCGATTGGTGCTGCCTGCAGGACTTTTAATGTGTTGCTGAATGAGCATCGCGAAGTGGTCATTGGGCTTATTATGTCAAGTTGAGCGTAATATAACTCATTATGCCTAGTCCCTAGGCTTATTCAGGCCGGCATGCATTATAGGAACTGGAAACTTGATACCGCGGACAATCCCTAAGAGTTCCACATGAAATTTACTAGTTTTTGAATGAACAATACTTCACTACCAAGTGCGCTTTATGCGCGGTATCTAGAGTATATTACGTGGGGCGTAAAGACTCTTATTAAGAGGGTTCATCGTTCTAGATACCGCGCATAAAGCGCGGTACGTCGGCGTTTTAATTTCCTGTGGAACTCTCAAAGAACATCCGCGAAAGGTAGAGAGGGATTATCTGCAAGGGATTTAACAAAATCCCGCAGATTAAGCTTTAAATATTGTTATTTGCTAAACCCGCTCTCTGATCACTAGCATTAGCTGAATCTTGCGTGTCTCCAAAGAATGTTTGGCGAAAGTTCGAGCTAATCCCTGCTACAACTTGACCAACTTGGATATTAACTGGATTAATTTCCTGTAGTTTTTTGCGGATAGTGATGCTCGCCTCAACTAATTCTTGAGCATCATTCATTGAAGTATAAGGACGTATGCGATAGCGAGTTGTTCGACTTGTACCATCTATAATCTCCGCATTTGCATTATCCAATGGCTCTCTTGTAGATGGATGTGAATTACTCGTACTTAACCATTCTTCGAAACCAGGTTTGTCAATTATTTGCGTACGTCCAGGCATTACTCTCCACTTCCCATGTTCATCAAGATATTGTTTAACTAAAAGAGCAGGTTGGGTAATTGGAATCACCGAAACCTCATCCCATGTCTTAGCAAGATGATCATTAGAATCACCTCTCTTAACCAGGTCTTCATCAAGACTAGTTAAACGCTCATGCAAAGATTGATATTCTGGAACAACTTTACCCAACATATCAGAAATCCCTTCTGCCAACTGTAGCTCAGCGAGTGATAAAGGATTAAACTGCACTATCCTTGCTTCAGGACGTTCATGAAGATCAGGAACTTCCGATAATGATGAATGAGGAACATCTACCAAATTAAAATAATTATCTACATCCTCATCTGCTTGATACAGTACGTTGAGTCCTTCTGCATTCAGCGGATTAGAACCTAAACCGATAAGCTGAGCAAGGTATGCAGTCGATCTTTGCAAGCTGGAATTAAATACAGAAAAATCAAATATAAAACGACCTATTACATGGAAGAAGAAGCCCCCCTCATAACCATCAACTGCACCAAACCTAACAGCTCTGAATAAATCCTTTATGCCATGATAAGTTAAAGATAAAAGATAGGCTCCTGCCACTATAGGTAAGCCTATTACTGTTATTGCGCCGGTAAGTAACCAGGCAAATAATCCTGCAGTGAATTTACCATCTTCAACCATAGTCGCGGTTAGAAAAGCTGCTAAAATTGGAAAGCCGATCACAATAATTGGTAATAAAATTATATAAAGAGCAACAAGGCCCAAGGTAATTAGAAGAGTTTTAAGAGGATATAGGATAATTCCTGCTGTAGCTCCAAGTATTTTGTTCAAGAATCGAAACATTAGTTGCCCTTTTTTAAGAAAATTGGCGATATGTTATCAAATAGTGCAAAAATGTCAAATATAAAACATCGAAAAAACCAGCTTAATTTTTCACCCGATTAGTTTTCTACCCGAATTCTAATATCCCGAGCATCTGAACGCCCATGGTCATCCACTACCCGCACGATAAATTTTCCTGGCTTTGCCTGCCATAAATAAGGTTGATCTGCGGTAGTTTTTGCTAAATAAGATTCATTAATAAACCAATAAAT
>JACCSX010000185.1 GCA_013812775.1 Tatlockia sp.
ATTTATTCTACCACATTTTGATGTTTTAGTACATCTTAAAAAAGAAAGTTTAATTTAATACTCGGGTTTATCACCCACCTAAAGGAAGGTGTCTTACCGAGCAAACCATTATAGTCACTTACTTATAGATTTTTTACAATTTTATTAAAAAAAATCTATAAATTTTAAAAAATTTAAATTTGACAATTTTAATTTAGTGTTTATTATTAATTACATAAAACAATATTTTAAAATAAGGATATGCTCATGTTTATAACGCATCAACGCAGAATTGCTTTTTTATTTAGTATCTTAACTTCTTCTCTTTCATTTACTTGCTTAAAAGATTTGGCCGCTGACAAGGCCCTTGAAAAGCTTCTCTTACAATCAACACAGGAGCAAGCTGCTACTTTAAGCACTCTACCTAGCGATATTATTGATATTCTTAAGCATATCTTAATTGATAAGAACAGAGAACTACTCACACAATTATTACCTTTAAAAAGTAAAAAACTTAAAGGTCACACACAGGCTATAGCCTCAGTAGCATTCAGCCCTGATGGCAACTTTGCTCTCACTGCATCAAATGATAATACTGCACGTATATGGAACTTAAACACATTAGAATCTAAAGAACTTAAAGGTCATAGATATTCTGTATGCGCAGTAGCATGTAGCCCTGATGGCAATTACGCTCTTACTGCATCAGAGGATACCATTGTACGCTTATGGAACTTAAAGACATTGCAATTTAAAAAACTTAGTGGTCATACAGACAGAGTAAGATCAGTAGCATTTAGTCCTGATGGTAACTATGCCCTTACTGGGTCATGTGATGGCACTGCGCGTTTATGGAATTTAAAGACATTAGAGTCTAAAGAACTTAAAGGTCACCAAAGCGCTGTAATGTCCGTAGCATTTAGTTGTGACGGTAATTACGCTCTTACTGCATCATATGATGATAACACTGTACGTTTGTGGAATTTAAAGACATTAGAATCTAGAGAACTTAATTGCCCTACAGAAAAAGCAAAATTAGTAGCATTTAGTCCTGATGCCAACTACGTTCTTACTGCAGTATGGGATAGCTGTGTACACGTATACTTACGAAACGTAAACACATTAGAACTTAAAAAGCTTAAAGACCCTAAAAAGGGGGCTTTCGACTCAGTAGCATGTAGCCCCAACGGCAACTACGCTCTCATGGGATTATTTGATAGTACAGCAAGCTTATGGAACTTAAAAACATTAGATTTTAAAAAACTTCATGGTCATACAAGAAAAGTATCCTCAGTAGCATTTAGCCCCGATGGCAACTATGCTCTTACTGGATCAACAGATTATACTGCGCGTTTATGGCATATGCCTTGCTTAGAAAAGCTAACAATAGAGCAATTACTTTTCATTATGAAGCTTAGCCAATCACCTCTTAATTTAAACAACTTGCAAGAGCAACAGATACTTGAATCTTTTAAATCAGCTATAGGTACATTACCTAGAATTTCAAATGAAGACTACTCTACTAATCCTTTAGTTAAAGCATATATAGATCTTAAACGTAGGCACTTACTACAAGCAGTTGCCGATGACGATATTACTACTGTAACGTCTCTTCTTAAAAAAGGATTTTGCTTAAATACATGCGATAAAGCAGGTAATAACTTATGGCACTATGCTTTTAAAGGTTCTGCTGACAAAGCAAGTGAAAAAGTCCTGGAGCTTTTATTGACATTAGAAGGCACCGACAACGGCTTTAAAAAAGCAAACAAAGCAGGCATACCACCTTTTGCTTTCGGTCTTTTTCACCATAAAGACTTTACTGAGCAGCTTATAACTACTTATTGTAAAACAAACCTTCCTCAACCAACCTATAAAGATACTATCTTATCTAATTGCTCGATTCAATAACTAAATTAAGGACTATTCATGTTTACAGCGTATCAACACAAGATTACTTTTTTATTTAGTATTCTAACCTCTTCTCTCTCATTTACTTGCTTACAAGACTTGGCTGCTGATAAGACACTTGAGCTGCTTCTCTTACAATCAACACAGCAGCAAGCTGCCACTTTAAGCAATCTACCTAATGATAGTGTTGATATTCTTAAGAGTGCGTTAATTGCTAAAAATAAAGCATTAATTACACAATTACTCACTTTAGAAACTAAAAAACTTACTGACCATACAAGCTTTCTAAGCATGATTAATACAGCAACGCTTAGCCCTAATGGTAACTACGCTTTAACTGGTGGAGATAATGGAGCTCTAGTCTTATGGAATTTAAGTACATTAGAGTATAAAAAGCTTAGAGGCCATACGAGCAGCATAACAT
>JACCSX010000188.1 GCA_013812775.1 Tatlockia sp.
TTAAAATTATCTCATTCAGCTTTTTCTGCAGCTTTTCAGCTTCCAGAGTCAATAAAATGGTGTCGTAAATAAAATTACGAAATATAGTTTTAGATAAATATTTAACAATGGCTCCAAAAACATCCATCTTTGTAACTGTTACTATTCCTTTATTTTGTTTTGCCTGGAATAGAACTATAGCTTCTTTAAGCTGTGTAATCTTGGAAACCAATGCTACTTTATCAGCTAAATCAGTGACTTGTTTAGAGCTTAGAGTTGTAAAATCCTTGTTTGTAATTTTAGCGTCCGGCGTCTCCACTTCTGTACCTAATTTCTTAACAGCAGATATAATTTTTTGCTGTATTGCATCAAGCAATATTTCTTTTTTATGAGTTTCCATTGCTTTATTACGGAGTTCTGATTCCTGTTGTAAGGCTTTGAAAGCCGCTTCTTTTTGTTGCTTTATTAATTCCTTTTTTCGGTCAGCATTAGAAGTGGGGGTAAGTGTATCAACATATGCACCTACTTTATTTGCAATACCAGTGGCCATATTTGTTACGACCTGAGGTGTAACCCATCCTAGAGTGTAAGAGCTAATTAAACTAACCACTTGAAACGGCGCTTTTATTGTTGCTATACCAGCTCGTGCTATCTGCACTCCAGTTTGTCTAAGAAAACCATCTTCATCTACATTTGCACTCTTGGGAGAACTGACAACAGTTATCAACTCGTTCCATTGAGCTACAATCTCAGGAAATTCATTTGGAATTGAAGAATCATCGACTCCTAAATGGCCAGAATTTAAATCTTCAATCATTTTTTTTGATTGAGCAATTTCCAGAAGAATTAATTCTTTATTATTTAGCTTTGTATTTAACAGGTCTAAAGCATCGGCAATGCTGGGATTTTGTATTTGGTTAAGAGCCCCAATGGATTGCCTTAGATCAGTCTCCAACTGTTTTAGAAGTTTCTTTTCTAAAGATTTAACCGCTTCTTTATTTTGTACTTCAACTTGAATGGGGGCAGCCAGCACTTCAGCTTGAGGCTCATTGCCAGCAATCATCGAATCTAACTTAGTGAATAAGGACTCGCCTGAAAATTTATTAATATCAGGAAATTGAGTTCTAATTAAAACTTCATTGGCTTGAATATAGTTATTTATTCGTCCCTCAATCGTCGTTTTATTAATTGCGACGCCTGCGGCTTTGGCGTCTAAATTGGATTGCACCAACGCTACAGACTGAATATCCATATAACGATTCAAATGTTGATTAAAGGCGATTGCAAAAACCAATTGCTCAACAGAATTAACTTCTGGCAAACTTTCAGATCCTAAGTTAAATGCAGCCTTCTCAATATTATCGCCTGCTGTTTTAGCTGATAAAAGAGTACGCCATGAACTTACAAAGCCCTCAATTTTTTTTCCATTTGCGATCATCGTAGTTGCCGCATTCCACTGCAGTGTTAGATCAGTAAGAAGATTGTTGTCTCTCAACCTGATTAGATCGGTTTCCAGAGCCTGCCACCATTCTGTTAGAGAAATTGCCATTTCGATGCTCACTCACTAATAAAACCCTATGATTATTTATTATACACAAGGAATGTTAAGTTAAGATTAAGGGTGTTATTAGTAAGATCTTATTTTTTTCAATAGGTTATGCTTTAAAACCTTCTTTGAGACCCATCGCTACCGGTAACTGATTGGCAATAGCAGTGCCTATGTTTTTAGAAACACGGTCAAAAACTGATTGCTTGTAAGTATAATCAACCGTCTGCTCAATTTTAACAAAATCGCGAGCAATTTGGCCGCTTGAGGCAAATCCATCAATTAAGCCGCGATCTTTCGCTTGCTGGCCAACCCAAAATAGTCCTGAAAAAGTCTGATCATCTACTCTAAGCCGCTTGCCTCGGCCCTCTTTTACTCTTTCAATAAAGATCTCATGAATCTGATCCAGCATTGATTGCAATAACTGGGTTTGCTCTGGTTTAACAGGTGAAAACGGATCAAGGAAGCCTTTATTTAGACCCGCTGTCTGCAAACGCCTTGTTACTCCTAACTTTTGCAAGGAATCAACAAAACCAAAACCATTGTATATAACGCCAATTGAGCCAATCATACTCGATGGATTAGCATAGATTTCTTCCGCTGAGGCAGCCACGTAATAGGCTGCTGAAGCACAAACATCCACACAAACAGCATAAACCTTAATATCGGGAAATTTTTTGCGATAATAATTTACCGTGTTGTACATATAATCTGCTTGAACAGGACTACCCCCTGGACTATTAATACGCAAAATTAATGCTTTTAGGCCAGTACTTTTATAGGCATTATCCAAGCCCTTGGCAAAATTCTCAGAGCTCGCCGCCTGGCTATCACTTATAGCTCCATTTATATCTACAAAACCAACATGGGGTTTAGAGTGCGAGCTTGTATCCTCATCTGAAAACAGCTGATAAATTGTTATTAGAAGCACTATCAAAATAAGAATGCGAAAAAACCAGCGCCAGCGACGGTTGTTTTTTTGTTGGCGCATATAATCAATAACAAGTTGATTAATAACCGTTTGTGACTCAGTATTTTCATTTGAAACAGAGTTATTCATAGGGATGACTACTTGAATTTATTTAAAAACCCCACATTTTAACTCAGATGTCATCGAAATTAAACTAAATTTCAAACAAGAGCTGTGCATTTTGTTTTAGTTTTTATCCATTCAGGTAGAATGGATTTATATTCTTTTTGAACGCTAACTCTAATAGTGAGGCATTTATGCGAATGGATAAGCTTACATCAAAATTTCAAATGGCTTTAGCCGATGCGCAATCCCTGGCTTTAGGGCGTGATAATGGCTTTATTGAGCCTGAGCATCTAATGAAAGCGCTTCTCGATCAACAAGGCGGCAGCTCTAGACCCTTACTCCTCCAGGCAGGAGCAAATTTATCTCAACTTCGCACTCTACTTGACCAAGCCTTGGATAAATTACCGAAAGTCAGCGGCACGGGCGGCGACATGCATATCTCCAATGCCCTTAATCGTTTATTAAACTTGACTGACAAGCTGTCTCAGAAACGCAATGACAGCTATATTTCCAGTGAAATGTTTATCTTAGCCGCTCTTAGTGAAGATGGCAGTCTTGGCAAAATTCTAAAACAAGCAGGCGCTGACCGACAAGCCATCGAAAAAGCAATAGATGAACTGCGCGGAGGCGATACCGTTAATGATCCCAACGCCGAAGAACAACGACAGGCCCTGGAAAAATATACTATAGACTTAACTGAACGAGCTGAGCAGGGGAAACTGGATCCTGTCATTGGCCGTGATGATGAAATTCGCCGCACTATTCAAGTTCTACAACGTCGTACCAAAAATAACCCCGTGCTTATTGGCGAACCAGGCGTTGGTAAAACAGCGATTGTAGAGGGCTTGGCACAACGAATCATTAATGGAGAAGTACCGGAGGGATTAAAAGGCAAACGCTTGCTCTCTCTTGATTTAGGTGCACTGATTGCCGGCGCCAAATTTCGTGGTGAATTTGAAGAACGATTGAAAGCTGTACTCAATGACTTAGCAAAACAGGAAGGGCAAATCATTATATTTATTGACGAATTGCATACTGTAGTGGGCGCTGGCAAGGCGGAAGGAGCAATGGATGCTGGTAATATGCTCAAACCCGCTCTGGCACGTGGCGAGCTGCATTGCATTGGTGCAACCACACTTGATGAATATCGTAAGTACATTGAAAAAGACGCAGCTTTAGAGCGCCGTTTCCAGAAGGTTCTGGTTAAAGAACCCACTGTTGAAGATACGATAGCCATCTTGCGGGGCCTGCAGGAACGCTATGAACTTCATCATGGCGTCGATATTACCGATCCAGCCTTGGTTGCCGCTGCTACTTTGTCGCATCGATACATAAGTGACAGACAGTTGCCTGATAAGGCAATTGATTTAATTGACGAAGCTGGTAGTAAAATCCGCATGGAAATTGATTCCAAGCCGGAAAGCATGGATAAACTTGAACGACGTCTCATTCAACTTAAAATTGAGCGTGAGGCTCTTAAAAAAGAGCAGGACGAGGCTTCCAAGAAACGTCTTAAGGATCTGCAGGAAAGCATTGATGAACTCGAAAAAAAATACGCAGATCTCGAAGAAATCTGGAAAGCTGAAAAAGCAACCCTCCAGGGGGCTAATCAAATCAAAGAATCTTTGGAGCAAGCTAAAATAGAGCTTGAAACAGCCAGGCGTGCCGGCGATTTAGCGCGCATGTCTGAATTACAATACGGTCGCATTCCCGAACTTGAAAAACAATTATCACAAGTTATCGCTACTGAAAAAGCAGAAAATGGCGAGAACAAACTGGTTCGCAATAAAGTTACCGAAGAAGAAATAGCGGAAATAGTATCAAAATGGACGGGAATTCCTGTCGCTAAAATGCTTGAGGGTGAAAAGGAAAAACTTTTGCATATGGAAGACGCTTTACATAAACGCCTCGTCGGCCAGAATGAGGCCGTCGACGCCGTTGCTAATGCTATTCGTCGTTCTAGAGCGGGCTTGGCCGATCCCAATCGCCCCATCGGTTCTTTTCTCTTTCTTGGCCCGACAGGCGTAGGTAAAACGGAACTCTGTAAAGCGCTCGCAGCCTTTCTCTTTGACACTGAAGAGGCAATGATCCGCATCGATATGTCGGAATTCATGGAAAAACATTCAGTAGCAAGATTAATTGGCGCCCCTCCAGGTTATGTGGGTTATGAAGAAGGTGGTTATTTAACGGAGGCCGTGCGACGTCGCCCCTATTCGGTTATTTTGCTTGACGAAATTGAAAAAGCGCACTCGGATATTTTTAATGTTTTGCTGCAAGTCCTTGATGACGGCCGCCTGACTGATGGCCAGGGACGCACTGTTGATTTTCGTAATACAGTAATTGTAATGACTTCAAATCTAGGTTCTACTCTTATTCAGGAAATGGGCGCTGAATCAAATTATGAAAAAATTAAAACTGCTGTTTTAGAGGTAGTTAGTCAGCATTTTCGCCCGGAATTCATAAATAGAATTGATGATACCGTCGTCTTCCACCCATTAACTAAAGAGCAGATTGCCAATATTGCAGCTATACAAATTCATCATTTGCAACAGCGATTAAAACAACAGAATATCGAGATGGAACTAAGTCACGAGGCCCTTGCTCATCTTGCTGAAGCTGGCTTTGATCCAGTTTATGGCGCTAGACCCTTAAAAAGAACTATTCAGCAAAAACTTGAAAATCCTCTTGCCCAAGCATTACTGACTGGGGAATTTAAATCTGGCGATATTATTAAAGTGATATGGAAAGAGGGGAAACTGGATTTTAAGCCTGAGTGAAATTCCTGGTGATCCCTGTGCGCTACTTCTACTCATCCCTAGCCCGTTCGCGGTGAGGAGGAGCGAGTAGCGACGTCTCGAACCGTCAACTTCGATCTCTTCTTTCTTTGATCATTTTTTGTTTTTGAGACAGTGGTAGTGCCTCCCTTTGAAAAGCATCTCTTAGCTCCTTGAATGAAAAAAGATCGATGCTGACGGTTCGAGACGTCGCTCTCGCTCCTCCTCACCGCGAACAGGCTACAAAGCGCTACACCCTCGGATGAAGGTTCTCGGATGAGATGAGCAGCTTGTTTATAACCAAGGGATCAATTAAAATCCTTGGCCTTCGGATAAGCCTAACTTTGCAAGCCTGCATGTACCGAGATGGATTTATAAATGAATAACGCTAAGTATTCGGACTCGCAAGCCATCAGCGCAGTCAGGAAAAAAATTTTAATTACCAAGATAACCTCGATGGGCGATCTTATTCAGACCTTACCTGCAATAACAGACGCTGTTAAGGCTATTCCCGGTCTTCGATTTGATTGGATAGCAGAAGAGTCCTTTCAGGAAATTCCTCGTTTACATCCCAGCGTAGACAGGATCATTACCCTTCCCTATCGCCGCTGGAAAAAAAACAAATGGCAGGCACTTAAAAGTGGCGAAGTATCCCGTTTTTTGCAGGAATTACGCTCTGAACAATATGATATGGTTATTGATGCACAATCTAATTTAAAATCTGCCTTTGTTAGTTCCTTGGCTAGGGGAAGAAAATTTGGTCTGGATGGACAATCAGTGCATGAGTATGGAGCGCATCTTGCCTACCACGAAAAAGTCCGAGTTAATCGAAAACAGAATCATGCCAATCGTTTGCGTCAGATGATGGCGGCTTTATTGGACTATGAACTGCCAAAAACTCAGGCTGACTATGGCATTAACCCAGCTCATCTACCAAGCCTGGACATCCATCTACCAGAAAAATTTGTTATGGCAATACCTATCTCAAGCAGCTCTAACAAACTTTGGCCTGAACCCTATTGGCATGAAGTCATTCAAGATGTAGTTAATGCAGGTTATGAGGTCGTACTTCCCTGGTGGTCTGATGAAGAAAAAGCACGAGCATTAAGGCTTAAACATAACAGTCCCCAGATTCACTTATTGCCAATACTAACTCTGTCTCAAAAAGCAAGTGTTCTGTCGCGCGCAACCGCTACAATTAGTATTGATACTGGACTTGCTCATATGGCAGCCATGCTCAATATACCTAATGTCTGTATCTATGGCTCCTCAGATCCTAGTCTCTGTGGAACAATTGGCAACAAACAGATTCACCTAACCGCTAATGGACCTTCCTGCTCACCTTGTTCACGAGCTAAGTGTACCTATGAAGCTGTGTCTCAAAATAAACCTGCTTGTCTTGAAACAATCAAACCAGAACAGGTTTTATCTTCTTTTTATGGATTATTGGCCTAAGTTGGCTATCAATTCATCAAAAAAACCTGGGCATAACATAATTGGTTTCTACTGTAGATAAAATTTGTTTTTGATGTTGCGACGGTGGAGCAAACATACCTCCTTTAGCAAGAATTTGAACCGGTAAAATCTTAGTAGAAGTAATTAAATTAAGTGCTTCGCAAGTTTTTTCTCTTGCTTGAGTTACAAGAGGGAAAAAATTATTATTCTCTATACGAAGCGTATCTAAATCAATTACTTTTTTCTTAGCTTCCAAGGAAAACTGGGGAATTATTTCACAGTCATAAGAGGACTTTCCTAAATTATGAATTTGGGCTGCTCGCCTAAGTAGAGCAGCTAACCCATGAGGCGCATTTCCAATTTCGACAGCTTTAAATAAACTAAAAATACTTTCAATTTCCTGATTGGTTAAACGCTCTCTATTGTCATACTGTTCTATCATAATTTTGGCAATTTCAAGGTCAACTTTCGTAGGATCGGAGAGTGAACAAGCATTCCTAAGATTCGTACATAAGTCATAAATTCTTTGCCCTGAACATAAGGAACCTACCATATCTATTTAGGTGGTTTTTTTGCCTTTTGCGTTCTCATTTAAAATAAAATTCATTACATGAGCATCGTGAGGAACCACATTCGCTTTTGTTAGCCCAAATACTTTTATATAGTCATTCTTAAAATCTAGAATTTGTTGGTAAATAGAGGAAAAAGTACCATTAGAAAGCCATATACAAAGCGTATTAGCCTCAGTAAGTTGGTGTATGTGGTTGCCAATTTCTGTTAATTTTTTATCTAAAATACCTGACATTTTTGCTTTTCTAAGAGAAGCACCAAAGGGTTCTTTATTAAATTCGCTATACCCTTTTTTAAAAATCTGCTCAGCAAATAAGCTTTGTAAATAGTGAATATTGCTTTGTTGATTTTGTAATGATATTTCATCGAATAATTGCGGATGATCATCAAAATATAGGCATATATTATGAATCTGTTGAGCCATCATTGTTTGTAATTCAGATAAAGAAAGATCTGCAACTAAATTTAAATCCTCGATTAGATCTTGATAAGGTCTTGGGATTGAACGCATTCCTTC
>JACCSX010000207.1 GCA_013812775.1 Tatlockia sp.
CCTCTATTTTGCTCTCAGGGTGGAAAAACGGATTAATCCCAAATTTAAATTATCCTTATGTTTATGGGGGTGACGCTACTTTCATGTCTTGGGAAATTCAGAGACTAATTGAAGGCTGGCTCTTTGATAATCCTCGTAGTGGTTATCCCTTTGGCTCCAATTTTTTGGATTACGCGCATTCGGATAATGGGAATTTATTGATTTTGAAATTGTTCGGAATGTTAACGGGAACCTTTTATGGCGCCTTAAATCTATATCTGCTCACTGGTTTTTCTGTTGTTTTTATAGCTAGTTTCCTAGTATTTAAAGCCTTTTCCTTCAGATCAATTTATGCATTTGTAGCAGCAATGCTTTTTACTTTTGCTCCCTTTCATTTGTGGAGATTGTTCGGCCACATTTATTACACTTGGTATTTTGTTGTTCCTATCTATTTTCTCTATGGTTGGAAAATTTTTTTTAATGATCCTTCAATCTGGCCGCTTAGCAATTTAAGGAAAATTTTACTCTTATTTGGAACACTAATTCTTTTAAGTTCGTTTGGCGTTTACTATGCCTTCTTTGGAGTCATTACCTTTGTAGTCTGTGGGATTGCAGCAGCTTTAAGGCAAAAACAAATTCAAGGGTTTTTTGTATCCTTAATTCTATCAGGCATGCTTATTTTTGGTGTTGGTTTAAATGTTTTACCTAATTTAATTTATAAACATGCCAATGGATCCAATCCTGAAAGCACCATTCGAAACCCTAAGGAAACAGAAATCTATTCGCTTAAATTAGCGCCTTTGTTTTTCCCAGTTTGGAATCATAGAATTCAAAAACTTAGAAGACCAATTGACAAATATCTTATCTATTTTGATGTAAGCGAAGCCACCTTTTCTTCATTGGGTCTGATAGCCTCTTTAGGGTTTATTACTCTGGGGTTTTGTATTTTTTTTGCAGCTCTCGGTAAACATATTGATATACGTCTTGGCCTCCTTTCCATTTTAGTTTTATCCTTTATTTTAATTTCAACTGTAGGTGGTTTAAACGTATTTTTTGCTCTCTATATTTCGCCACTAATCCGCGGCTGGAACAGGATTAGCATTTTTATATCCTTCGCGTCATTTACTGCTTTATTTTTAGTACTACAAGAATCTAAACAAATGAAAGCTCTATATGAAAAAAATAAATTAATTTTTTATTCAATTCCCTTAATTATTTTAGGTATTGGCCTTTTGGATCAAACTCCCACAACCTTAACCCCAGAAACCACCTTATCCCAAAATTTTTTCAATGAGGATAGAGAATTTATATCTAAAATTGAATCATTATTACCGACAGGTTCAGCAATATATCAACTGCCTTATATGGGATTTCCTGAATATGGCCCCTATGAACAATTGCCTGATTATGAATTAACCCGAGGTTTTATCAATTCTAAAAACTTACGATGGAGTCATGCCGGTATAAAAGGGCGAGAAGGTGATTTCTTTTATCGCTACCTATCGAAAGAACCCCTTGCCAAACAGCTTGATGTAATCAAGCGCCTCGGTTTTTCTGGTATTTATATTGATCGACGAGGTTTTAGTGATAATGCTGGTAATTTAATCAATCAACTAAGCAACCTAGGTTACCATCCAACGTTAGTAAGGAAAGATAAGCAGATTGTTTTTTACCGTATAAAACCAAGCACCTCAGTAGTAGTTAGTACACTCAGTCCAAGACAAATTATGGAACAGGCCGGCTATTTCACCTCTGCTAATGGGCCTGCTTATGACGCAGCAATAGAAGAAGGAATTGATTTCCGTCGGCCGGGTCTACCTATTTATATTATTAAAAGTCAGGGATTAGCCACTGCTGAGCCTTGGGGACGATGGTCTGATGCGAATCTAGCAAGCACTGTCCGCTTTGATTTTGATAAGCCCTTACCCAATGAGTTTAACCTGCAAATGACGCTAAATGCTTTTAATCCTAAGGCTGGCAAAAAGCTAAAGATAGTTATTGGGGGCAAAATTTATTCTATTTCTTTGGACCACACTCCAATCAACTCAGAGATAGCTATTAATCTTAATGACAAAAAAACTTCCAGCATTGAATTTTTCCCTCCGAGCCCAAGCTCTCCTGCCAATGATTCCAGGAAGGTATCTGTAGGATTTGTTCGCATGGAAATAGAATCGAAGGGCGCTTTGCAAAAAACCGTGAGTTAATCGAGTTTGGTCTAAATCCCCGACCGCCAGGCGTTAATCTGATTCAAAGTAAATTCCTTGGCAGCTTTAGGATTAGCATAAAAATCACGATACCAGGCAGCTGTTTCGGCAATAACTTGTTTAGTATCCCAAACTGGATTCCATTTAAGCAGGGCTTTTGCCATTGAACTATCCAAGGCTAGAGCCTGAGCTTCAGGATAGGGATTTTCCATATAGTCCAAGTGCGGCCGCTCCCAACAATCGCTCATTAGCTCCAGCACGTCTCGCACAGAATAAGACTCGGTATCCTGAGGACCAAGATTCCAGGCTCGCGTAAATTGAGCCGGATTGTCAGAAATTAATCCTGCTAATAACACTAGATAACCATGCACTAAAGCCAGGACATGTTGCCAAGGTCGGGTTGCATCAGGATAACGCAAGGTTAGCTTGCTGCCAGCGTTCACAGCTCGGACAAAATCGGGTATTAATCGATCTTCAGACCAGTCACCGCCGCCAATGATATTACCTCCACGCGCTATGGCAATAGCCGGTCCTTTATTCTCTTCCCAGGGATAAGAGGCTGCGTAACTATGAATAACCATTTCCGCAGCTGCCTTGGAAGCACTATAGGGATCTTTACCGCCGAGAGCATCGTCTTCCCTATAAGGCCATAACCACTCTTTATTTTTGTAAACTTTGTCAGTAGTCACACATAAAACAGCACGCACAGATTTGACCAGACGCGCGGCTTCCAGAACATGAACGGTACCCTGAGCATTAACAGCAAAGGTACGAACAGGTTCATTATAGGAGCGGCGTACTAGGGGTTGCGCGGCCAAATGCAGGATAAGATCAGGCTGAAAACTATCTATCGCTTTTAATACCGCTTCAAAATCACAAAGATCAGCAAAGGTTCCTGGGATCGTATCTTGCAAGTTCAAGGCTTCAAATAAGGAGGGATTAGTCTCGGGCGCTAAGGAAAATCCCGCGAGCTGTGCTCCAATAGTCTGCAACCATACACTAGCCCAACCACCGGTAAAGCCCGTATGTCCTGTTATTAGTATTTTTTTATTAACCAGGGACTGTTCAAAAGGCAGCAAACTCATGGGTTCATCTCTCGTAAAAAAATAATCAACTTCCATTTTCTCGTGCGAAATAGTACGATAGTGATCAGGTTAAAGCAATTTATACTTCTTTTTTTAACTAAACAGTTGCCTAAATTCTTAAAATAATGTGCATAAAACTACTTAAAAAATTCGCTTCTATAAAACTAAATGTTACTATGCGGGCACAAAAAAGATTCGTCTTCTTCTGCTCCCTAAAATAATCAGGAAATAGATCTTTTAATGAAAATTGAGCACAAATGCCAGGGAAAGTCATGAATCTAGTACCAGTTATTCTTTGTGGCGGTGAAGGATCACGTCTTTGGCCTGTTTCGCGAGTGTTACATCCCAAACCCTTCATTCGTCTCGACGATGGCAATAGCTTCTTGCAAAAAGCATTTTTGCGCGGGGCAATGCTGCCAGGTATCGAAGAGATTGTTACAGTGACTAATCGTGAACTTTTTTTCAAAATTGAAGATGAGTTTCGTGAAGTTAATAAAACAGGCGTAGGAACATCCTTTATTCTTGAGCCCTTTAAACGAAATACTGTTGCCGCGATTGCTACTGCCGCATTGCAAATCGCCAAAAGCTATGGCGAAAACGCGTTAATGTTAGTTCTGAGCGCCGATGATTTAATAAGCAATCAAGATGCTTTTCAACAAGCAGTTTCAGACGCGTCTCTCTTGGCAATGGAAAATAAACTGGTTGCTTTTGGGATTAAACCTGATGAGGCTAATAGCAATTACAGCTACATTGAGTATGAAAATGATCAGGTTTTAAGCTTTAATGAAAAACCAACCCAAGAACAGGCTAATAGCTACTTAGCTAGCAACCGTTTTCTATGGAATTCAGGTATCTTTCTCTTCAAAGCGGGAACTATTTTAGAGGCTATGGAAAATGTCTGCCCTGAAATTGTAACCTCGCTTAAGTTCTGCATAGATCAATCGCAAAATATTGCGGGTAAAGGTTTTAAGCGTCTTGATCTTGAGCATTCCAGTTTTGCAGTGGTCCCTGAAAAAGCCATTGAAGAAATCATTATGAGGGATTCTTCGCAGGCTGCCGTTATCCTTTGTGATATGCAATGGACCTCTGTTACCTCCTGGAATGCCTTGAGCGAGCTGGTTCCTGCAGATACTAATGGTAATCGCATTGAAGCTGAAACCTTCCTGCAGGACGTGACAAACTGCCATATTCAAAGTGAAAGCCGCGTAGTTGGTGCCGTTGGAATTGAGAACCTCCTAATTATTGATACTCAAGATGCCTTACTGGTAGCCCATAAATCAAAGACTCAGGATATTGAACAGGTTTACTCTCAATTAAAAAATCAGAATCACGACACACATAAATTTCATCGGACAGTTCATCGACCCTGGGGTAACTATACAGTTCTTGAAGAAAGCGAATATTATAAAATAAAGCGCATTGTGGTTAGCCCTGGAGCGAGTTTGAGTTTGCAAATGCATCATCACCGTAGCGAGCATTGGATTGTTGTAAGTGGCATGGCTAAGGTAACAAATGGTGAAGAAACCTTTTTTATTAAAACAAATGAATCAACCTATATTCCAGCAGGATATAAGCATCGTCTGGAAAATCCCGGCGTTCTCGATTTAGTAATGATTGAGGTACAAAGCGGAGAATATCTGGGTGAAG
>JACCSX010000214.1 GCA_013812775.1 Tatlockia sp.
GTAGATAATCTGCTTTAAGAATTTCATCCCGACAAGTAAAAATAATCTTTCCGGGCAGAGCGCTTAGGTTATTTGTTAGAAATAAATTCTTGTCAGTATGTAATTCATCATACCCATCCAGTACACAAATAAATGAATATCCACTTGTGAGAATTAACGCTGTTTCCTGTTTAGTTAAGTCCAGATTTTTCTTTAAATGCTTTTTTATAAGCTCCTCTTCTGGTTTTTTTATACTTAACAGAGGGATCCATAAAAATACTTCGGTTTCAGGCGAGTGTTGATTAGTTATTCCACGGATTTCCCATTTCTTACGAATCAACATTTGCCCGAAAGACGTTTTTCCAGAACCAGAATGACCGGTAAGCAGAAGCACTTTAGATACCTCATTCTGAAACAGTTTATTAACGCCCTTTTCCAAATCAAATGTTTCTCGGCTATCTTGGCAAAAACCTGCCAGAGGAACATAGAAATCTAAATCCAATCCTTGATATCTCTTTATTAATGCTTCCGTTCTATCTTTTACTACCTCTAATAGTAAATCCACTTTTAATTTCATTGTAAATTTTTTCCCTTGGTAAAATTATTATTTGTATTGGTACTTTTTGGGGAAACTGTATTAAATTTCTAGAAAATCAACTATTAGCTATTATAAAACGATCATTTACTGAGGGTTTCCTGTTCATGCAAGGCTGGATAACTAATAAATGTTATATCAATGAGATCCTTTCGTTTTAAAACCAACTTACATTGTCTAAATGCGTTTAAAAAAATCGTGTTAATTAAATATTATGCATAATAACCTTTATGGAGGGTTAAATTAAACCAGGTGATGGATAAAAATTTGTACTTTACTTAATAAGTATGAAGAGAAAGGATATTTTGAACCTCTTGAAGAGAACCTTTGCAAGTAATTTGAAATAATACAGCCCTGGTCATTTACCTCAGAATCCCGGCCGACCCTCTGATGGTCATACCCAAACTATGGGATTATCCATTATCGCATAGATAATTTTTTTGGCAGTGCATTTGGTATGGAAGGTCAAAGCAAGTTCCACTTTTCTTAGCATTTGATATATCGGGTTTTTCCGCATATCCAGCCCAAACAGGCAATGGGTTATAATTTTAGGTTGATTATTAAATAAGTTGTGGTCATTATTGTCTGATTGTATTGTATGACTTTTAAAAAGAGCTATTTCTTCGATAAAGAAAGCAGCAATTATAGTTAATAACCCCCTGATAAATAATTAATAATACCGTTTATTGCTAGTTTGGGCTGGATGAAAAACCCTATTTTCCGAACTTGAAAGAGACTTGATTAGTTTAAGAACCAAAGAAGCATTGGCTAACAAAAAAGCCCAAGGGATCCTATTAGGGAAACCAAAAGGGACCATTCAAAAAAGTAAATTTGATAACGATCTTGATAAAATTAAGGAGTTACTTAATTTAGGGCTGTCGGTTAGAAAAATAGCTATTTTCTTAGGATACACAAACCATATGGGTCTTAACACGTATATTAAAAAGCGCGATATTAAAAATGCCAAAATAGTAGTAACATTTTGATTTGACAAAATATTTAATATAAAGTGGCGTTATTATGAACATTCAACGAGTGGGTTATGCCAACATATACTGAATTCGATAGCAGTTTTTCTTTAGCCATGTTAGAGGAAGCTTCGAAAAATCAACAAATTAAACTTGTACTGACTGACATTGCAACACGATTACGAAATGAAGTTTTATCAGTGCTTATAGCTAAAGAACAATCAGGTTTGTCTCCCAAACTGGGAAGTTTAGCGATGCAACATTCAATCGAGGATAAATTTGTAGGTGCTCTTTTACCCGATTATTCAGCGGAATATTTAGAACGTACCGCTGAGGGACGAGCATTACTTTTAACTACAATTGATAATTGTCTTCGAGATGCCAATAAAATTAGTACTCACCACGACTTTATTGCCCTCATGAAAGCCATTGATGGCATGGCGTTTATTTATGATGTGTTTGAAACAGAGAAAGCCAATCCTTTTCATCTACGATGTAGAGACTATATTGCACCTACAGTTGAAGAGGTTGCCATACGTGCTCGTCGTCCAGATGACTTATGGGCGACTACTTATGGTATTGGTACAGAAATTGGAACCGATTTAGTCTTGAAGAAAGACGCAACTGCTGGTTGTTTATCTGGGAAAGCACGATTTTTTATTGTGCCCGTTGAACATCGGTCACGAACTTGGTTTGAAAAATTAGCGGATCAAAGCAGTGTTGGCAAGTCCACATTACCACTCATTGCTAGCCCATCTAATGCAACGGCTAAATCGCTTATAATGGCTCAAGGCATAGATTTATTCTTAAAAAATAATGGCCTGTTTGATCTTGATAAGGCACAGATATTCTCTAATTGTTTAATGGCTTATTTGGTTTATTGTGGTCATCACAGTGTTTTAGAGATAATGGAAATTTGGAACAGACAATTAGATTTCATGGCTATAGAACGCCCAGAGCAATTAGCAGTCGGCATTATTCCAAGTGAAGCAACAACTTTGCCTTATGTTAATGAGATTTCGGCAGTTGAACGAAAATTGCCTTATGCTGTAGTGGGTAATTACTCCAACTTTCTACATCCCATGTATGCTGATGAAGTTATTCAGCGTACTAAAAATCAATTAGAGGAAGGATTAAATTTGCGGTTTGATAATGAAGTCAGCATAGGATCGCCTCGTAAGTAAGTGGTCTGAGATAATTTATATTCCTTTTATGGAAATATGAATTTCATCAAAACAAAAAATTTGTTAATTTACAGAGAGTTACTAGAATATTGATGGTTAATAAAAAAATCGATTTATTGGTTGCACTCTATACTGCTAAAGGGTTGTAAGGATGTGCTGTGAAATTCCGTACCTTCCCGCGCAGAACCCCTACTTGGAAAAACTGGGGACAAAAAAAATGCTGTTTTAGCCGGTTGTGGGTTTAATCTCAGGAAAATATTGAATTGCATTAAACTATACCAATACGGGGCCTAAGAATATTTCAGGGGCGACTAAATAGAATAATAGAGGAGAGATATGACAATCATTCGAATAAACTGTTTTATCAATTGTCATCCTTAACGAATTATCTGGTGGTGGTGTATAATTTGTGGAGAAGTTAGATTCAGATCACTCAATTTACTTATTCTGAGGATTTGAATAATTTACTTCATCAAAGATATCACTAAAATCAGGCGTTTGTTGAGCTACTTTAGTGATGCCAAAAGCTAATAGACCACC
>JACCSX010000255.1 GCA_013812775.1 Tatlockia sp.
GGTGGTAAGTCACTTGGTGGTGGTAAGTCACTTGGTGGGGGTAAGTCACTTGGTGCTATGTCCGAAGCTTTTTGAGTTGCTTGCAAGTTAACAGAGTTCTCCTGACTCTCGATTTCCTTATCCTTAAAAAATGGAACTAATTGTTCCTTTATTTTTTGATCTTTCTTTGCTCCTTCTAAAACCAATTCATTATGATGCGGATGCTTATAGATATACCCTTTTTGATCAATAAAGTTGTAAACATTAAAGATTAGTTGACAATTTTCAGGCTTGGAAATGTATTCAATCAGGTATTCGATATTAGTATTTTCAGTTATTTCATACCCAAGTATGTCATTTGGAATAGAGCCACTCACGGGTTCCAGTTTTAAGTTGAGGGTATCGTACTTCAAACTACATTTATCAATTGAAAGATGCAGGGTATTCCTGACCAGAACAGAATTTTCTTCTTTTTTTGCAAGATTGAATGTGAACTCCGAATTTTTATCGTCCTGCACCAAAATTGATACACTGCCTTTTTCAGAAGGTTGATAAATGAACTTAAGCTTATCTGCGACAAATGACTTAAAATTTTCTTTCACTTCTGTGACGGCAGCAACTGATTTTCCTATAACCGTTGTAGTTACCTCTTTAATATCATTAAGACCGGTGGCTGTTGTTTCCATTGCATTGTGGAGAGCCGTGCCAGTTGTTTCTTTAACATCGTGGAGGGCCGAGGCTGTTGTTTCGATTGCATTGTTGAGAGCCGAGGCAGTTGTTTCTTTAACATCCTTGAGAGCCGAAGCTGTCGTTTCTTTAAAATCGTTAAGAACCCCACCTGCTTTTTCTGTAGTGGTATTCAAAGTTTTTTTTATATTATCGGTACTGGTCTTTACTTTATTGCGAGACTTCTTGACTATATCTATTGGACCTTGTTCTGTCCCTTCAGTTTTTTTGTAACTCATTTTATCTTCCATATAAAAAAAAATTAAAGATGTTATTGTTAAGTACAATAGCGTTGAGATGGTTTTTAGAGCTTAATAAGTTGAATGTTAACATATTGCCATAAAAACTATCAACATCTTTCCTTCTGAATAGAACATTATGAAACCTCTCCTATCATTTGCTTCAAATTTTAAAGAACTTGATTATTGACGGGCTTTATAGCCACTCGTATGATTCACCTAATATAACTATTTTGGATTATTGATGAATGAACTTAATGAATTACTAAATCCTATATGGGGCGCCCAAAAAGAAATCGTTCAGATCTGGGATCAACTTAATGCCGAAGAAAAAAAAATAATCAAAAGCCGGATGGATGATTTATTTAAAGACGGCCTTCCCTTTGAATTAAAACATGAGAAAATAGTTTATATCCATATCTTTTCCTTTATAGCTCAGATTGACGTGATGGCTTGTCAAGTTCCTTTGAAATTTGAATCCAGAATGCCCGATCCTTTATTTAAGCAACGTTTACGTGCTCAATTATTAGATGAAATTTTCCATGTATTGCTGTCGATTAGAATAGTGAATATCTTGTGTTCTCCTTTTCAATCGCCTCCAATTTATAATGAAGCTCTGGCTCAATTTTGTGCAGTTATTAGCAACGAAGAATGTCCAAAAGTTGCCTTGGCTTTATTAAATTCCGTTCTAGAAGGGGTGGCAGAGGAACTAGTGAAGTTTCTCAATTACAACGATTTTGCTCCCAAGGTATTTAGTATTATTGTTGCCGATGAACATCGTCATGTATCAGATGCAGAAATATATCGGGAAATTGGCCTACCTGATCAAAGGACAGTGGCAGCTAAAGTTGCTATTTTAGAGGAATTTATTCTTTCAAGTATATTGATTCAATATCAATTAGTGAGCTCATTGATTATCGCATTGGGTCCGGAGGGCATGCAAGAATATATTCGTAAAGTGGACTGTAGTTTTACGGAACAATTGAAAGGGCTTCACCTAAAGCCGGGTAAAAATGGCAGTCCTCCATGCAGCTTTTACAAAAAATGCCTCTACCTACTAATCAAAATATCTTTAGCTCCCCTGAAATTGAAAAAACAATCCATCGTAAAGAAACAATGACGCAGTGGCAAGATCCCATTGATCCAACCATGGTTGGCCAGTTTAATATTGATATAAGCTGTCTGGATTTATTTAATAAAAAATACCCTTCTGAAACCCTGACAACGCTCATGCTTCAGACTTTAAGTCAATTGCTGGTAGATTACCCGGAACATCAGCTATTTCTCCATAATGATAAGCTTTATCGACGTCTGCAGGCTCGTGTTGGACTGGTGGTGAGGTTACCGGACTGTGAAGATCATTTAGGCGTTATTTCAATTGAGGATTGCCACAAAATATCAGTGAGGTCCCTGGCTGTTAGAATCAGACAGATTCTTACGATGATGGTCTATTGTTTTAAAAAACGTGAGATCATGGAGCAGGAACATCCCCATTTAAAGGCGGTACAAACAAAGCTGTTTGATGAGTTCAGATCTCCCTTTTTTAGAATGACTCTTCCTATCTCAACAGGTGTTTGTCTGTCTAATATTAGTTCTTGTGGCTATAGCCAAGGTACATCACCATTGCTGCCCAATGAGGCTGCTAAATTGACCTTGTTCGAAGTGGAACGACGCCTGGTTTGGTCAAAGACCACAAATGCCTTTGAAGCGCGGGATTTATTACCTCTTTCCTTGAGTGCGGATCATCGTATTTTTGATGGACATATACCCACACCTAAGCTCATGTCTCGAGTATTTCAAGATATATTTACCCAGATGGAGCAGGGGAAAACAAAGTCCTTAAAAATGGAATTTAATGAACAACAAATAAAAGGTATGGTGGATAATCTAATTAATGCGAATTTAGAATTGGCCTACATCACCTTATTGACACTGCAAACAATCTGGCCCGATTTTTTGAGTATTAGTGACCTCTTTAAAATACATGCCAATAAGCCTGAAGTAGAGTTGAGGTGAAATTTGGCTTTAATATTATATAGTTTTAGACGCTGCCCCTATGCTATTAGAGCAAGGATGGCACTTTCATACGCTAATATTGACTATGAGTTGCATGAGGTTTTTCTTAAAGATAAACCTTTAGACTTTATAAAGGCTTCTCCTAAAGGTACAGTTCCGGTATTAATATTAGAAAATGGAACTGTTCTGGATGAGAGCCTGGATATTATCAAGTGGGCATTAAAACAATCGGATCCAGAAGGGTGGTTAACCTCTGAGTTAGAGCCAAAGGGTGATGAATTAATTCATTTCAATGATACTCAATTTAAACCCATCCTTGATAATTATAAATACCCACCAAATTCTGATAAAAAGGTGTCTGATTATTATCGAAAAAAAGCAATACCCTACCTTAGACAGTTAAATTTAATCTTAGCGAAGCAAAAGTTTCTTTTGGCAGATCATATCAGCTTTGCTGATATAGCAATTTTTCCTTTTTTAAGACAATTTTATATGGTAGATAAGGGTTGGTTTATAGAAAATGATTTTGAGTTTCTGCGGGCTTGGCTAGATTATTTTTTAAGCTCGGAGTTTTTTCTAGTTGTTATGAAGAAAAGCAGCTAAAAAGCTCCTCCGATTGGATAAATAAGATGTCAACCGGGATAACTGTTTTTCAATTCTTGGGAGGGTAAGCAGATACAATTTTATCCCGACCAGATGATTTTGCTTTATAGAGAGCGGTATCCGCTGCTGCTATTAAGGATTTACCATCAACCCCATTATCTGGATAAACCGCAATACCTGCAGAAATTGACAGGGCTGATAAAGCTGTGCCCGAATATTCCAGCTTGAGTTTCTTGATTTTGGTACGCAATATTTCTGCTTTTTTTAGTGCGTCAACCCCATTAGTATCGGGTAATAAAATTAAAAATTCTTCGCCACCATAACGATAAATATAATCATAACCTCTAAAACAGCTTTTCAAAAACTTGGCGAACTCAAACAATACATAATCTCCAGCATGATGGCCAAAGTTATCGTTAATTTTTTTAAATAAATCCAAATCTACCAGGATAAAGGTCAAATGTTGAGACTTACGTTTAGCTCGATTTAATTCAATATCTAATCGCTGCTCTAAATAAAGACGATTTAATAAGCCTGTTAAGGGGTCATGCATTGCCTGAACTTTAAGCAAATCATACAACTGTTTATTAACCACTATTGACCGGATAGATTCTGCTGTGTTTATATCACGCGGGGTCCAGGGTGATGCGTGATTTGTAATTGTTTGCATAAATCGCTCAAATGAATCACGCGGGGAATAATCCTCTCCATGACATTTTAAGGAGCCTGTAGGATTTCCAGCCCAATAAAGAGAATGTATTAATTCTGGCCGGTAAAATATCAAATAATGATTTTTCAATTTAGTGATTGGAATTACTAATAAACCACAGGCCGTTTCTTTGTACTTGATACTTGGTTTATATATTAAAGGTAATGAAGAAGTCTCAAAAAATAACTGAAACGGGTCCTCTTTCAACCATTCAATTAGTGCTAAAATCTCATCCGCTGTCGGTGTTTCACCGTAACTCAATAAATTATTGTTATAATAAATTGACATGCCCGTTGTGCCAACGAGTTCCCTAATATTTTTATTATAATTTTCTAAAGCACCAAGAAGAGATTCTTCCCTATAAATTTTTTCTGATAACGAACTAAGTAGCTCCGTTGTTCTTTGTTCAAATTTATATACTTTCCAACATTCCAGAGATGCAAGTTGTATGCTGAGAGTATTTCCTATTAGCATAAGAATTAGTCTAAAATGGACGGATAAATATTTAGGGTTTTTATGGTGGCAAGCAATTAACCCCCACAGTTTATTATTATGAATAATACCAATAGATACAGCAGACCTAACCCCCATATTTTTTAAATATTTTATATGGATAGGCGCTACCATTCTTAGCATAGTGTTAGATAAATTCAGGTAAGTTTTCGTTACCGGGTTGATCTCAGGGAGTATTTTTCCCAGTTTATAATCTATATTTGGAATGTATCGTATAGGCATTTTAAGGTACATAGCGCGTACATGTTCTGGAATATCAGTTGCTGGAAAATGCAGGCCAAGATAAGCCTCCATATTACCTGCAATAACTTCCCCTACAACAACGCCAGAATCATCGCGTTCATCAAATTGATAGGCTAGGACCCTATCAAACTTAGTAATTTTTTGAATTTCAGAACAAGTCTTCTGTACGAGCTCTTCTATACTTTGGATAGTCGATTGTAATTTCATTCCATCCACAACATATTGCATTAAATCAAATAACGAATTGTCCTGTATATCATTTTCAATATCTTGCTCTATTTCTAAGATAGTGCCTTCTGCTGTTTGTTGTGCATACACCCATATTTTGATTTTATTTTTCGGTGATTTCCATACTATTCGTTTATATTTATTGTTATTTTGGATTAACCAAGTAGCAATATTTTCAATGTTATTCTCAGATTCCAAGAAAGTAGAAAGTGGGGAATTTAACAATTGTTCTATTGTGGTATTCAATAAGGTTATGACATTTTCACTGTATTGAATCACCTTTAAGTTTTTATCTACAACAAGAAGGCCACCATGGGATTGAATTTGATTGAATTGACTTAATTCAATATTATCACAAAAGGTTTTAATCTCTGGAGTTATCATTCCGGTATCACTCATTTAAATAAACTCCTTTGGGGGAGTTGTTTCACAGTAATGTACTGATTCCATCCATTCATGAAGTCGTTCAAATGTGTCATTGGCGGAATTTATGATTTTATAGTGTTGTTCGAGATTGGTAATATTGCTCAAATCCTTGCAAAATTTAGTCCACATTACTTTGGTCTTTTCGCCATAACCATGAAAAAATTTTCCACCCTGATCTTTTGAGATCTGTAGTTGAGTTTCTAACATTTTAGAAATAACTTGTCCGCCGAGTGTGGCCCCTTCAATGACATAGAGATACCCCAGTACATGTTCATATTCAGATAGGACCGGTAAATCATTACAGATCGAAAGTTTTATTTCATTGTTAGTGGCTAATTTTAGTGCATTCAAATCTTGCTCAAGCCAGGGTTTCTTTTTTCTATTTTTGATCACTGATTTGCATGTGAGTAGGTCTATCAAGGCTTCGCAGGGCATTATAAAGCCATAAAAACTTTGAATTAGTAATTGATAGTCACTAAGAGTGATTTCCTGTAGCATGATTTTTTTTTAGCAAGAAACTCTGTTCAATTCTATTGTGCAGGTTCTTTGTTTCTTCTCGAAGTCGATTTCGTAAATCCATTTTAATCTAATTCCTTTAGACATTATCGATTTTTATTTTTCTAATATTGAGCATACCTTAATTGTTCTGCACTGAGGATACAGATTTGAATATATCTGTATAAATCCATGGTCCTGGGTTTTTAGGTTTAGTTGAGTAGACCCATCTGGTGACAGAATCTACTCAATACTGATAGTGGTTATTTAGCCTAGCGGGATTTTACCTAGTAAAACTAGTATCAGATATATTACTAATATTAAAGCAATAATACTGACTGGACGATATCCCCAATCCCTACTATAACCCCAAGTAGGTAAGCCGCCGATGAGGAAAAGAATTAATACAATTAATAGGATTGTACCAAGCATGATTTCTTCCTTGTATAGATATTATCAGATTAATTATAGTACATATGTTGTTCATGATAAGCTTATTTTTGCCAATTTGATATTTATTTATTAAGTTCTAATTGATTAGCGTTAATCAGCCTTCTAGCTCAAACCAGAAATTCTTGTAATATTCTAATCTAGAAACGAGAAATTACAAAATAATAGAATAAAAACAGGATGTTACATAATTTATAATGGAAGCTGCCATTGATATAAAATATCAGGGCATTTTTCCTCGTTGTTAGAACCATCGGAGAATTCTAATACGCAAAATCCATGCTTTTCATAAAACCGCCTGGCACCATCATTTTGTTGAAAGGTACGTAAGTATATCGGAGGAGATAAGAGAGTTTTTGCTTGGGCAATCAATAATGACCCAATACCAAGACCAATAAACGTTGGAGAGACATATAATTGCTCGATCCAACTTAAGCCCTCCTTTATAGATAAGGCCATCATAGCGACAACTTTCTTATTAACTTCAGCCACATACAGCTCGCTATTCGGCATAAGAATGTTTTGAACCCACTGAAAAACAGCTGCATCTGAATGAATCAATGGTGCAAATGTGATAAAGGTTTTACGGGAAGTCAAAAATACATTAACAATATCCTTCGTGTCAGCCAAAGTTGCCTGTCGAAGAATAATGTCAGTCTGCATATTGTGTAATCCTTTGAAGAGAGAGTTGTTTTCGCTTATACCAAATAGTCATTAATTATAATTTGCTACTAGTGAATTGACAATACTGGTCTTTGATATGTTCCAATAACGGGGTTTTACTCAGATTTAATAAAGGTGCTCCATGTGCACTTAATAGGTGCTCGAAGTCGAATTCTTCTAATTGCATAAAATCAGACAGTTCGACCTGACAGGCATCTCTCCATATTTTCGATACAGTTGCTGTCCCAAAAAAGCCTGCTTTCTCATAAGCGATTGCTGTTTTTTGACTAAAAAATTCATCATCCAGCCAATTTTTTATAGAGTCACAAGTTATAAGAGTCCTATCTTTCAATAGAATAGCTTCTGGTACTTTGGATTTGAATATAAAGAGGGAACAATCGGAAAAGGGCATTGGCCCATTTGGGATTAACTCAAAATCTGTCTGGCGATTATCATCATGTTTCATACCGGGAAGTGCCCATAATTTTGCCTGATAGCGTTCAAGATAAAAACCATCATCTCGCCCATGGAATGTGCCAATGCGAACTACATTCTCAACTTCCCCTAGGCTATCAAGTTCGAGCAATCCCGCTTCCGTTAATCGAACCGTATTGATTAATGAGAGCTTGCCCTTTTCTCGTACAATTATCATATTACGGCTATGCTGATGTTCTTCATAATTATCGACATATTGATTAACTCCAGTTACAAAGAAAATATTATTAAAAATTTTCTTAATATGACTGTGAGCATAGGATCGTGAGAACATGTGTTTTCCTTTGGTTTAAACAATCATATTGTACTATTTATTACTTTTTTGCGCAATAATTGAATTTTCTCTGGAGTAAATATTAAGAAATAAGGAATCACCTGAAATATATAGATGAAGTGACAAAAGTGTATGAAATATTAATCTTATGCTGCGTCACTAAGGAACAATCCACAGGGACGCAGCTGATTAAATTGGTATACCCGCAGAATCAAGAATTGATAGCTTCTTTTAGTTTTGTACCGGCTTTAAAGCTCACTGCTTTGGAAGCAGGGATATGTATGGCTTTACCAGTAGCGGGATTTCGTCCATTTCGAGCAGCTCGTGCTTTTACGGATAGACTTGCAAAACCTGGCAGTACAATAGATTCGCCCTGAGCTAATAAATCTGTCATGCAGTTTATTACCGCGTTTAAAGCAATTTCTGAATCTTTTTTGGTAAGTTTAGCTTGATTAGAGATAGCATTAATGAGTTCGCTCTTATTCATAAGTTCTTCCTTATTATTTATAATGTGTATAAAAGATTAAGTCCACTATCAAAATTAAACGAGGTGCGAGGAAATTACAACCCTGGAGCCCTAACATTAACAATTTCTTTTTATATGTTAAATTTGAAAATACTAAATCAATGAAGAGCACATAAAATTATGACTGAATTTCCCTACCAGATCATTGACTTAACCCATACGCTGGATGAACTTACTCCGTCATGGGATAGTAGCTGTGGATTCAAGTGCCAATTGAGCTTCGACTACGCGGATTGCGATACCCACGTGCAATTTCGAGTACAAGAAATCAAAATGCCTGCCGGAATTGGAACTCATATGGATGCACCTGCACATTGTATACCAAATGGGACAACTATCGATCAATTACCACTCTCTAAATTTTTGGCTCCCTGTAATGTTATTAATATCTCTGAATCTGCTCATGAGTACTTTTCGTTGTTACCACAAGACATTGCTCATTTTGAATCTAGCCATGGCTCTATTTTGCCCGGGAGTTTTGTAATGGTTCAAACCGGCTGGGAGCAGTTTTGGAGTGATCAGAAAAAATACCGTAATAATTATATTTTTCCTTCGGTATCAGCAGAGGCAGCAATAATATTGTTAAAAAAAGGTGTCTGTGGGCTGGGTATTGATACGTTGTCTCCAGATAGACCAGAAGATGGGTATCCTGTACATCAATTATTTTTAAGCAATGGTAAATACTTGATTGAGAATGCAGCTAATCTTGCGAATTTACCCGCGCAGGGATCTTTTATTCTTGCCTTGCCTATAAAAATAAGAGACGCAACAGAAGCTCCAATAAGACTTATAGGTTTAATAAACAAAATAAAGAATGAGGTCAAAGATTGACCCCATTAATAATCTTAGATACAGGCATTTGTAGCTGGTGTACGAGCTTTTGCGATTGTTCGAGCTGCTGCAGTCAATGTTGCATTGGAAAAGGCAGCCGCGGCAGCAAGGGCTAATTTGGATTTATTCATGATTTTTCCTTTTATTATTACTAGTACAAGTCAGAAAATGAATTTTTTAGGATACTCCTACAATTTTAATATTCAAGAACTTTGTGTCGTTATAAGCGTGGGGAGTTACGTAGGTTATATAATGCATAATAAATAAAACAACTTTTGGCTAAAGAAATAAATTTTAAGAATTTGGATAAAGAAAATCCGACGATCTATGTCAATTGTTATAAACACCCCAATGCGTGCAAAATGAGTATCAACCCTATAACAAAGCAGTTTGGAATCTTTTATTTGAATATGCTGGAATATACCTGTCTTGACTAAAGTTCTTTCAATTTATGCAAAAACTATTGAATATATGAAGAACGATCCCAGATATAGTTAATTAATGAAGTCATTAAAGTAGATAAGTTTATTGCGCCCTGAGCTCAGTTCTACGCAGGGTATCATTTCCGCAGACCACATAATCCATCCTATTCTTGTATTGGGTGCAGTACCAGAAGGTGCCGGGTTTGGTATGCATTTCGTATTCGAAGAATATTTCACTGGATGATCTTGGGCCATAGACGGCTGTCACAGAATCGTAATCCGTATAATGAACGATGTTATATTGCCTGAAATCAAGTTCCGCTAAGGAATGGCATTTGCCGTCAGTTTTGGCTGTCCAATCCCATTCGGGTGGACAATATTCTTCGCAGGTATAGCTGCTAACATTGATAATACCGGGTTTCAATTTGACATTTCCCCATGAGCAGCCAGAGTTGTCGAAATAGTTTAGATCCATAATTAGCTGTCTGTCAGGATAAAAGAAGGTTGGCCAAGATGCTTGGGCTTGTAGTGCCAGCAAGCTCAGACTTAGTATGGAAATTATTTTCATGGGTGCTCCCGGTGGTTTCAACTGCCTAAGTTATAGACGATGTCATCAACAGGCTGTTCTCCTGCCTTGTTTTTGATAGGCTCACTTAAGATATACATGGAAATCAGTTTTGCGACAGAATATTCAGGTTTTGAAACTGGAATTTTCAGCTTTGAGATAATCTCGTCGACCACTCCTTGAAGCGCTTCATTGAGATCATGTCGATTATTATTAGAAATTTTATAATGAGCATTGCGTTTTGAGGGCGCTATATACTGAAAAAATGCATCTCGCACGCCAGATTTTAATTCCCTTTGCCTGGTAATTTCTTCTGTAGTTGAACGGCCTCCTTCGCTACTCGGAGGTATATCGCGGATAATCCGGCGTTTTAAATAGTCCAGGTAGCTGTCCACTTCTACAAATATGCAATATTTGTGCTGCTCAGGAATTTTGTATGAATTTATATCATGCAAAGCCTGTATACCTTCAATAATAACAACATTTGTTCCTCTGGGATCAAAGGGTATTGTTTCTTTTAATCTATCTTTTATTTTGAAACAAAATTGGGGGAGGTCAATGGGTATTTTTGCATTGATGTCTTGCACGTGTTTGCGTAGAAGGGGTAAATCAAAGGCATCGGGCACATCGAAATTGTTTTCTTCCCTAAGCAAGCCATTTCTTTCTTTATAGTAGTTGTCCATAGAAATTAATTTTGTAGAAACTCCTTCCCTTTTGAGAGCCCCTTCTAACATTCTGGAAAAAGTAGTTTTTCCGGAGGCAGAGGCCCCAGCGCAAAATACAATAAACGTAAACATCCTTATTGACCTTAGTTAGAAGGTTAAAAATTCGATGGATCATAGAGAATTGTTGATTAGATTGTCAATTGGTAGAAGGGGGGGAAACGAAGAAGAATGTAGATTGGCTTTCGTAGTCATAAAACAAATTAGCCAATAGTGCAAATGGAATTTCAAGAACTACAATTGTGACTACCTGATTTTTTCTTTATGATAGGCGCCACAGCTCTAAAAATTGATGATTATCTCTATGTTTGATGCAATTATTTTTGATTTTGATGGTGTTATTTTGGATAGCGAACCCTTACATTATAAGGCCTGTTGTCAGGTATTAACCATTTTTGGAATTAAACTAAGTTATAAGGAATACATAGAAAACTACCTTGGCTTAGCTGACAAAGATATGTTCCCAAAGCTTTTGTCTAACAAGAACTATGCCTTTTCAGCGGGGGCAATTACAGGAATGATTCAGGAGAAAAATTCAGCCTACCTAAGTATTATTAATAGCCATGCAAAATTACCAATGATTGATCATTTCGAGCAATTTCTCTTTAATATGGCTCCCCAGGTTAAGAAGATGGCTATTTGTTCAGGGTCTGCGAAAACTGAGATTGAAGCGGTTCTTTCCAAGGTACGACAAGGTGAATTACAATCCTATTTCAATGTCATTGTGACTTCGGAAGATGTTAAGACCGGTAAACCATCTCCAGAAGGTTATCTATTAAGCGCCCAAAAATTAAACATTACTCCCAGTCGCTGCTTGGTTATTGAAGATACACCTATTGGGGTGCAAGCTGCTAAAGATGCCGGGATGAGTGCGATAGGCTTGCTAACAACCTACGAAAAACACCAATTCTTAAATGCAGATAAAGTAGTTACAGGCTTTAAACAATTACTAGAGGAAGGCGTTATGGAAGAGTCATGTTTCAACCTGTAGACCTAAGTGGAACGACGTGGACTATGATTCCATTATGAGCAAATAAACGTCTCAAAAATGCTGAGACCTGTTGATCCAGGATATTAATTGATAGAGGCGAACTCTAGATCCGCCGACATGCTGTGTGAAGGAGGGGATAGGAGTCGCCTTCTTAACTTAATGGCAGTGCGGGCTAGAGTCTGAGGGCCCCTTGTCTACCATTTTTTTTATTCAAACTTTGCTCCTTTGAAACATGCTGGTCACTTGTATCAAAACTACCCCACATAAAATTGCGATGACGCCGATTATTTCATATTTTCCAGGTTCATTGTTAAAAATTAGATAATCCCAGAACAAGGTCAAAACAGGCACAATATAGGTTACTGAACTGGCACGAACTCCATCCCATTCTCTTATCAGATGGTAGTAAATAAGAAAAGCTACGGCTGTAGCTAAAATGCCTAAATAAAGACTAGCCAGCCAAGGTGTGAATAAGGTGAGTAAGGTATTAGTGCTTGGCCATGATTCAAAAATAAGAGAAAAAAAGATTAAGAAGGTAACGCTCGCCCAATGTTGATGATAAATATTCGCCATGAAATCAATTTTAACAGTACCTTGTAAGAAATATTGATTGAGTAAACTAGCAATAGCATAGGATAGGGCCATGATTAGAACAGCGGAGGTGCCTAAAAGAGTATTGATATTTTTTTCAAAGGTAACAATTGGCCAAAAAATAATAATGATGCCGCCAAGTCCGATCAATAACCCTATTATTTTAGGGATAGAAAAAGGGGTTGAATCCGGTAAAAAAATTAAAGCCAGAATAAAGGCCCAGATGGGTAAAGTCGCGTTTAATATACCAGCCAGGCCAGGTGAAATGGTTTGCTCACCCCAAAATAAAAATAAAAATGGAATACCCTGCGCAAATAAACCAATAACCCAAATTTTCCATCGCAGAGAGAAGGAGACCTTTGTTTTCTTCCTCAACATTAAACTTAAAATCATTAAGGATAGTAAAGCGATGCTAACCCTTACAGCCGCACCAAAGATTGGCGGCCATACAGCCACGACCTCTTTAATCCCAATAAAGGAACCACTCCATAAGCAAGCAAGGATAATGAATAATAAAAAATTGATTCTAGATGCAAAGGGCATAGCTACCTTTTTTTCTAAACCTTAAGATAGAAATGATAATGCTAGAATACTAACCATTTCAATTACAAAATGTAAAATCAGGATTTGGTAAATTGCACAGTGGGTGAAAATAAGTGAACGCGGGTTCTATCTGAGAATCTTAAGCCTATAGATATGATTAAATTATCATCAACTGCAGCTGATGAGCTTATGGAAGCTCTGTGTCAGGTCCTCAACGTTGAGGTATTTTTTTCACAAAAACGCTGATCTAATTGCTCAAGTTCGTGACTAATGTGTTCCGCAGAAAGACTAGCAGCCGAGTCTATATAATTGAAAATAATATGATCAATCTCATGGTATTTATTTAATTCATTAATAATTGCTTCCTCTTTCTTGCCATTCAAAATTATCATTAACGGACGCTCAAAGTCACATAAACGATAATTTCTTTCCAAAGATGAAATCGAAGTTTGGGTTTCCTTATCCAAGTCTAAGTAAAGAATTTGTAAAGGGGCAAGATGAAACGGTGGCTTGAGTCCATCATCAACAAATCGGTGGCGGTTTTTTGGGGTGGAGCTAAGAAAAGTAAATTTTTCAATATTAGCCAGGCTATTTATTAGCTCAGTTTTCTCACTGCTCTCTTTTCCATAAACTGCAACTTCTGTAGCCATCAATACTCCTTGATAAAAATTTGTCTAATTTTAGTTCAATTAGAGAGCAAAGTAAATAGATTTTAACTTTTTGATTTTACTGGCAGAAACTTAGCGAGCAAATTGTCCCATTTAATACCCTGTTAATAAACAGGAGCTATAATCAAATCAATTGTATAAATATATAGAGAAGCTATGTCCACTTTGATAGACGACGCACTTGAAGACTTTCCAGAAAGTGAAATATGGCGTATTTACACAGATGGATGGCAAGCTCTAAGAGGCATTAATAATTTTCGTCCGCAATATTATGCCGGTATGCATGCTGGTTTTGATTTTATTCGTAAAAATGAGCAGAATTTGATTACGCCTGAACTCATTGAAGGGATTTACCATAGTGCTTATGGAACTGAAGAAGACTATCTTAAATCAATTACTTTACAAAAAGGTTATAATCTGAAGTCAGGATCTTTTGAAATCTTTCTTCCTGAGCCTGGTTTAGAAAATACGGCCGGAATTAGTGAGGCCGGAATTCCACACTTATTGAAGCTATTGCGAGGATACGCACAAGCCAAGGGCGATCGTAAATATCCCTTTGTTGAACTGTCAATTGACCGTGAAAATGAATTAGAAACAGTTTTTGATGTGGATGCTGCGACAGCGGAAAAGGACTTATACATCCATTTAAAAAATGCCGCTATATGCAAGGATGAATACACGGGTAATGAAAAAAGGACAGAAGAAAAACTTTTGCGGCTCCTCTTGACCACTTCACTATCAAAGAGGGAGGAGGTAATTCAATTTGTTCAGGCAGACATTGAAGCCTATTATCAGGAGTTAAAGGAAGCCCAAACATTATCTAAAGAAGAACGACAAACTGCAGAATTATTAGCTGTTATTCATTTTATCCGAAAACTGCATCTAACCCACTATTTTCCCGATGGCAATGGTCGAACATTTGTTTTTTTATTATTCAATATGTTGCTCTTGCAAAATGGATATGGTTTAAAGATCACACAAACGCCTGCTCATTATGCAGGTTTTTCCAGTCAAGAATTGCTGGCTGAAACCCTTGCAGATTTAGATCGTTTCCACTCCTATAAAATAACTGAGGCAAAGAATTACCTTCTTTCACTTGAAGATGAAGATATAAATCTGGATCAAGATAACGTAAAAGTTCAATTAATGGCCCGTCTTAATCATGATCCACTCGTTGCTATGTCCCAAATTAATGAACTTTTTATAAGGATTTCGAATGATCGAATGATGGTGCCTAAAGATTTTAGGCCCCCGTCAAATGGTTTGCTGAGCTGGTTTGAAAACACTGAGCAACTAAAAACAGAGGGGCACAATTCTATCTTGAATCTATTACGGAACCTTTATGTTGAAAAATTAGATTTGTTAGTAGAGGAGATGTGTTTTGTAGAGGAAGGAAAGCGAATTGGCCTTGGAGCAAAAATTAATCCTCAAGATGTAATGAAAGAATTGGTTCAAAGCCACAAAATATCAAGTCTCTGTGAAGCTGTTCGGATAGATAAAGCTCTCACTGCCTACGAAAATACAGTTTTCAATGAAGCGCTGCTTATTAAGATATAAAGTATTAAGAATCCTCTCAACCTGACTTACCATAGCCAAACTTCTTTGCCACTTATGGACACTTAAAAATAATAATTTATGTCACAATAAATTTGACATAAATTTACTAAAATGATTAAATTAAAACTTAAACAGGAGGAAATAATGGACCAAAATATAAATGAAAAAAAAATTTCAGCCTTGGTTTCCAGTGAAAATAAATTAGAAATTTTAATTGGCGAATTACTCGGTAAATCCGTTGCGCGTACCGATATAAGTATTCAAGGAACTCCTGAGCAGATTGAAGACAAATTTGGGCATTGCTTTATCGATCCCACTTTAATTCAATCTAGTGCAAATCCTCCTATGAAAGAACCTTTTTTAAATGACGATTATGGTTGGGTTCTGGGCTTTTCCTTTTCCCTACCGTTTTTCATTTGTTTGATCACAGGAATTTTTATTATTGGTGACATAACATCTACTCGTGACAATTTGGTTTATGGCTTTATCGGTGCATTAATCGGTTCGATTTTAGGATTGTTTTTATATTCTCTGACTAGAAAAAGGCACGATCGAAAAATAAGAAAACAAGAAAAGAAAGGGGGTTTTTTAATTTGGATTAATACCCACAGTTCACAGCAATATCAACAGGTTATGGAGATTTTATTTAAAAATCGTGCACATAACATTAATACCTCCATTTAAATATAAGTCTATGCTTCCCCCCAGATAAGGAGGGAAGTTCAAAGAACTCTGGTTCATTCGCTAATCGTTTCAAAGTTTAAAATTATGCTTTCTTTAGAAGACTTTCCGTACGTTTCTTTTATATAAAACATCACAATCAAGAGTGCCAGGAAAGGTAATAATATCAGTATTGGGAAGGCTTGCTGGAAGTCGGATAGAGTGTAAGGAACCTCATAAGCCACTTTTGATAAGAGTAAACTGATACCTGGCGCTAAAAGGGATACAAAAAGAATGGATATTGCGTTGTTTATTCCTAATCCGGTAGAGATTTTATCAGATTTAAATTGTTCCCCCATAATTGCAATTCCCACACTTGCGGAACCTACGCCCAAACCAAAGGTTAAGAATACAAAACTTGTTTGCAGTTCAGAAAGGGGCAAATATAATATTGCAGTCACTGAAAGTAGGGTCGATATAGCACTAAAGTATAAAATCGGCTTTCGGCGTTTAATTTTATCGCTTAAATAGCCGCCAATAGGGGAGCCAAATGCGAACCCCAGCCAGGCAATTGTAATCATGTAGGAAGAAAAAGTTGAGGTAAACCCTTTCGCTATTAATAGATTTTTACACTCATTCTCGGAGAGATATTCCAAGCCAAAGTAGAGAAATGCACAATAGATGGCGATAAACCACACTTGTTTATCTCGCAACATTCCTAAAATTTCTTTTTTTAATGGAAGTGATTTTTTAAGAATAATAAAACTACTTTCCAATTGTTTATTTTTTTCTACAACTAAAACAATTAAAACTGCTACAACACAACCAATTAAACTTAAATCAAAAAAGATTGTACGCCAGGTCATTGTTGAGTTGTTAGCTAAGGCTGACAAAGGGCCTCCTGCTGCCATGGGGCCTAGGGTTCCTAATAATTGAGAGAGGCCAATAAAAAGTGCGATATTTTTATAAGGCATCCAATCATAGACCGCAAATAATACGCAGATGAAGCCAAAGGCTGAGCCAAGGCCCATTAATGAACGAAAAAATAGTGCTGAGGAAAAATTGGTAGAATAAGAGAAACCCAGGGTAGCGATTACACAAACCATTGATGCAAAGAACAGGGCTTTTTTTAGACCAAATCGACCTATTGCTGCGCCGACTGGAATTTGCATTAGACCATAGATAAAAAGGTAAGCTGTGGAACTAAGTAAGGCAAAATTAAAGGAATTAATTTCTAAATCTTGCATTATAGGTTGTTGGAAAGTACCTAAAAGTGTGCGTAAAAGGAATTCATATAAATAAAATAAAACGCAGACAAACCAAACCAGAAAACCCTTTATAGATGTGGTATTTCTTATCATGATTCCTCACTTTGCAGAAGTGTCCACTGCTCTAATGAAAGCTCAGCTCTGTTATTGTCTATAAATGAGGCAATCTTGAATATATTTTGTCCTTCAAAAATCAAGGGATTTTTATTGACTCCTACGATTATTCCGTCTCTAAATGCCTTAACCGGTTCTGTGAGATTCGCATTAAAAGGATCAGATATCTCACCGATAACTTCATTTTTATTAACAAACTGACCGAGCGTCACGTGACTAACCAAAATTCCACTTCTGGAACATCGCGCCCAATCTTGTTCTTGCGTAAATACAGGTTTTACCATTTGGATTGGATCGGCTTCCTTATCATCAATCATATTAAGAGCCGTCAAAATATTTAGAACTCCAGCCATGCCAATTTTAATTGATGACTCGTCAAAACGCATCGCTTCCCCAGCCTTATAAACCAAGAGTGGAATATTTAGATCCTTCGCAGTTTCACGTAATGAATTGGATTCACCTATATTGCTAATCACAGGCGTGGCAAATCGTTTAGCAAGATTTTTTGTCTCATCATTTGAAACATCGCAATAGATCTGCGGCAGAATGTCGTTGTTTAGCCCACCTGTCTTTAATTCAATACAATGGGTGGTTTTGGAGAAAATTTCCTGGGTAAAAATCTTTGCTATACGCTCGCCATAAGAACCGTGTTCCCGGCCGGGGAAACAATCCTCAATTTTTTTATCATAGGGTAGGGAGTTTGAATTGATAAGTCCAAGGACGTTAATGATAGGAATGGCAATTAAAGTACCATTTAATGAATTAATTGAACTGTTCTTTAATAATCGATTAATAATTTCGATGCCATTGAATTCGTTTCCTTCAATCCCTGAAAATATTAATAAACAGGGTCCATTTTGCTTACCATGAACAATTTTTATGGGCATATAAAAGGATAAGCAAGAATTGAAGTCGGGCAAAGGCAGGGCTAAATTTGCGGTCTCACCGGGTTGTATAGTTGCATCACAGATTTTCAATGTTGAATTTTTCATAGTAATCATTGTCTTTTGGATTTAATGATCTTATATCAAAATTTTTTACAGGCCGCAATTTTAAAGGCCGAGCACAGTTAATTTGAGTAATCTGGTTGCGTTTTTTTTTCAATTTATTCTTGATTTTATAAAATTTAATGCCTTAAAATTCAACAAATTAAGCTTTCTCAGGCCCAGCTTTTTATTTTTATTAATTTAATTAATTATTTTCTTCCTTCCCACTCCTTATCTTTAGTTTTCAATGTACGTAACGTTATTGAATAGCGAACATTTTTGACGGGAGGAATAGTATGTTCCCATTCTTCACGGATGCTATTAGCCAAGATATAAGCAGAACGGGGCTCCAGAATTGCAGTGAAATGGTTATCAAGGGCATTCATTTTCTGACGAAATTTGATAGTACAGGCGCTACCTAAAGAAATCCCAACTATGGTATCGAATACAGCCGCGTCGCGATGCCAACCTATCTGGGCGCCCAAAGGGTATTCAGTGATTAAAACCTCCGCCAGTTCCTCAGGTTCAACTTTTAATAGAATAGCGCAGCGATTAATCAGTGGATAAAGAAAGGCAGGGGGAGGTATAGTTGGCTCTATTTTCCGATTTGAATAGGAATAATTAAATCCAAAGTGAACCACTTTTCTTTTGGCAGTCTGTTTGTACATTACTATTTTTTGCCAATTGAGCCTTTTAAGTTGTATTAAGAGGCTATTTTCTTCTTCCTCGCTAATAAATTCTGGGTAGTAGGAAAACCCTTCTGAGATAAAATTTTGCATTTGATTTTAATGAATTAAATGAAGATGGTCTAATTATAAACATTTCAGATAAAAAAAGCATTCTGTCATTTTTTCTGTATAAATGAATAAATATTTATCATTATTGATGTTGTTGTACCTTTATTTTTTTAAAAAAGAAAAATATTTCTCATTAAGACTTGCATCAATTTGATAAATGAGCTTAATCTTAAATTCAACAATTAAATGGAGAGTAGAAAAATGGACAATCAAAATCGCCCTGGTCAACAAGGTCAAGATAAACAAGGTCAAGATAAACAAGGTCAAGGTAAAGAAGGCCAAGATAAGCATGGTCAAGGTCAACAAGGCCAAGATAAGCATGGTCAAGACAATAATCAATTCGGCCAAAACCGCCCAAAATAAATATTTTTAATAGGTCAAAAGGTGCATGCTTTTTATGCACTTTTGTTTTTTAGAAAAATAGGTATAACGATAAGGAGATAATCATGGGTTATATTTTTGGGTGGCTACTCGGTATTCCACTTACTATTCTATTAGTAATTTGGCTACTTTCTCATTTATAAAGGAGTGAAAATGAATAACGATAAATTGGTTACTGGCGTCAGTTCTTGTGATTCTTATCAATCCAGGATTTCTTGGTCTGCAATCATTTCGGGAGCATTGGTAGGGGTGGGACTCAGTTTTTTACTACAACTTTTTGGAGTTGCAATTAGTCTTAGCGCTTATCATTCAACTTCAGCTGGTGCATCTACAATGGCGATGGGGGGATTTCTAGCCTTATTAATTGCTACGATTGTATCAATGGGAGTTGCAGGTTATGTAGCCGGGCTTTTAGGCCGCTCTCACTATTCACATTGTCATGGTGGAGTTATCTATGGCTTTTTGACCTGGAGTCTTGCTTTGCTATTGACTGCACTTTTAGTAATTCCGTTAACCAATTATATGACTAGTTATAATAAAACGTTGGCCCCAAAAGTTGTTGTTTCTGATACGATGCAAAAAAATGTTGACGTTACTACAGATAACAACTCATCTAAACCCAACCAAAATACAGGCGATCAAGCCGTAGTAAAGGTAAGCCCTGAAGCCTTAACAGGTAGTTCTTGGGTTATATTTTTACTGTTCTTCCTTGGGGCGATTTCCAGCTGTATTGGCGCCTGCTATGGCATGAATAATAAACACAAAGAGTTAGAAAACGGTCGCTCAGATACATATCCAAGGGATAGAAATATTCCATAAAACGATAAGCCAGAGAGTTTTCTCTCTGGCTTAATCTCAGGGTTAGAATTTTTTAAAATTTGTTATTGATCAATAAGTTATCTCGAAATCCCCCACCTCCCTAATGTTTGAATATAATCTATAATTAAATCTACTAACGGTATTGCTAGAATTTTGCTTAATATTGGACGAATATGCGAAAAATAGAGCGTAAATTTTTACAATTTATAAATAATCCTGCGTTTCCCTGTATTGGGGCCAAGGCTGCTGCGAAAAAACAGCAAATAAATTTTATTAATGCCGGAAGTCTTATCTCAGATAAAGACGATGTTCTTATTTTGAGTAAAATTTATCAATTCATTGAAGAGTGGGAGAAAGATAAAGAAGTTCTTAAAACACTCGTAGTCATTTTCGATTCGCCTCTTAATTTAACAGAGCTTGAATTTGAAAATAAAATGTGGGCTCGACTTCATAATTTACACAGCTTAGACAGTCAAATTTATAGATGGGATGAAACTACAAGTTCAGATGTTTCTAATCCCTTGTTTAGCTTTAGCTTGGGAGGTTATGGTTTTTTTATTGTGGGATTGCATTCACAAAGCTCAAGGAAAGCCAGGCAATTTAAAAATCCTACACTTGTCTTTAATCTTCATGATCAGTTTGAGAAACTCCGAAAAGAAGGTGTTTTCACGCTCATGCGAAATAAGATTCGCGAAGAGGATATTAAATTTTCCGGCTCTGTAAATCCGATGGTGACGGATTTTGGTCAATCTTCAGAAGCAATACAATACAGTGGAAGGAAGGTTACTAAAGATTTTGGCTGCCCCTTTATGCAGACTCAAAGCACTCAAAAAAGATGGAATACCATTCCTCCTTGCTCAGCCAAGGGATTTATTTTAAAGCAGGGTCAATTATTAATTGTGGAGGATAAATTAGGAGAGCAGGTAGCCGATTTATTTTGTTTTGCTCTGTCTAATAAAAAAGAATTCTTATCCTCAGGAAAGAGTTTCGATTATAACGGCTCAATACTCTTTTCAACCAACAACATTCTTTATTCAAATGAAAGCAATCCGATGTTAACTATTGTTCATGATGAGGTAGGGAAAAATGACTTTTTGTACTCCCCTTGTTGCAAAAATCTTTTTCGTATCAGCTACAAAGAAACCAACCCCACTCTTGGATGTTATGAACATTTAGCCTTAGCTCTTAAAAAATATGAAATAGATCAAGAAGATATAACCACCACCTTTAATATCTTTATGAATGTATCAATTGATCCCAAGACTGGTGCATTAAAAGTTTTGCCTCCCTTAAGTTCAAAAGGAGATAAAATCATTTTTCAAAGTCATATGGATTTAGTAGTGGGTCTTACGGCCTGTTCAGCAGGACAATCTAACAATTTTTCTTTTAAACCGATAAGATTTAAGATATTAAATTGAGGATTATTCCCATGATTAATGTATGGATGGTATCTAATGAATTTATTTGTAATTTATATTGGTGGTAGCCATGATAATTCTTTAATTGAACTTCATGATATCCGTTTTATTATAGCCGAAAATATAGAGGATACTTACGAGAGATTACGCCATAGCTGGTGGGGTATCAAAGAAAGTTTACATATCGACGCCTGGGGTATTTTAAACTATGCCGATGGTTACCGAATTGAAGTATCCAAGAAACAGCCAGTAGATAGTAGTAATCAACTATTTTTTATTAATCTGGGCGGTTATGACCCTAAACAATTTACTGAATTACATAAAAATATTTTTGTAGTGGCTCCTAGTGAACGAGAGGCGAGACATAAAGCCTTGCAACAGATTTTGAATTGGCAAGCTCCTCATCTTGATTATTTATATCAGGTAGATAATTTAGTTAATATAAATCTGTTAATCAAAGATGAGGGTTATTGTTTCCATTTGACTGAACAAAAATCGGTCGAAGAGTTTAAATTTAGCTGCCATTATAATCCCATTGGTAGAAAAACTTTGGAACCAAAGTAAAAATCTTAGGCATTTAACCTAATATCTTTAATTTCAACACTATGATCAATTTCAGGTAAAAGGGCTTGTATAAATGCATGCCTTAATACATATCCTATTATGGAAAGGACATGAGTTTCCGGATCAGCTATTTCCCCATCTATTTTAATTTTAGTCGCCAGAGTATGTTTTTTATGATTTGTTACCAGTTTAGCAGTGATAGCTACAATCCCTTTATATAAAAATTTCACTGGATTTATTTTTTCCTCTGGATTTAATATTTTCAAGTTTTTAATGATGGGCTTTAAATATCCGTGAATTCTTCCTTTTGCTGCTGCAAGTTCCGTATATACACTTAGCTCTCCTTTTTTTACATCAAAATGAGTAAAATTTAATAGAAAATCATTGGCCCCTTGGATTTGCATGGATTTCAATGAACTTTTCAATAAAAATGTAGGTTTTTTAGCGTCGGGCTCAACTTGCCCATTAACCCTGAAGTGTCCTTTATTCATAATTCCTTCACCAGAGAAAGTAGAATATAAGGTCTTGGAACTAGTCACTTTTTGTAAATTCTCGATATCAAAATTGATATCATGTAATGATAATTGGAAGGGAGGCTTACCCGCAAAACTCTGTAAAGAAATTTCACCATTTTTAATAGAAATTTTGTTGAAGTTTAAAGGGAATAAAGCGCTAACGGCTTGCTGCCATTCCTTATCAATACTTACCTGCTCATTTTTATTATTCGGTTCAATTACAAAATTCAATTTGGGTTTAATTGCATTTATTTTTCCTACTATAGACCCATGCAGCAGGGCGCTCCATTCTATCGATAAATTAATTTGGTCTGCTGAAAAGAAAGGAATAGGAATTTTATGATTTATTTTTTTCAAGGTTAAGTTTTTGATTCGATATGAACCCCTCCAGAGTGCAACATCAATGTCTTCAATAGAGGCTTTATATTGGGGAATTTTATTTATTCTGTTTTCTGCATAGGGAATCAAAACATAGGGTAGAGCTAAACGACAGGCAATTAAAATTACAACAGCTATAATGATTGACCATAATTTTGTAAAACGCATGCACCATCTCCCCACTTTAAGCTCTATTCATTAAATTTATGAAAAGTTTCTAACATTTTTTTTCAATAGGTTCAAGCTAATTTGCTGTGAAAAACTTTTACACAACAGTAAATAAGTATTAATTTATAATAAATTTTTAATTGCTTTTTCAGCGTGGTTTTCAATTAAATTGGACAAAATGCATTTTATAGAGCGTCTCCTGTTTATACTAATTTGGGCAGCTTAGAGTTTTAAATTAAAGAGGAAAAAAATAAAAGAATCATTTATTATACAGCTAAGCATGTAATAATTTTGTGATGAGCGGATTTTGTAACGGAGAGAAATTAAAATATGAAAAATGTTAATACAAGACCAACCTGTTTTTATCACCCAATTAGGGTTATTTTTTTAGATGATAATCGCGCATTTTTAGAGGCTGTCACCGGCCACGATTACTAGCCCACTAAAGTCATAGTTGGGCCACGATTACTAGCCCACCCTCTGGCCACCTCTGAGTTCCACTTTGGAATACCAAAAAATAGCTGTTAGTTTGGGAATTTTG
>JACCSX010000259.1 GCA_013812775.1 Tatlockia sp.
GCAAATCGAACTTAAACAAGGACGAGTTCGCAAAGCTCGCTACGGCTCAAGAACCATAGATATCGATATTCTTTTTTATGGCAATCAAATAGTTTCTGACAGGAATCTGACAATTCCTCATCCCAGGGTTCAGGAACGTGATTTTGTTGTTATTCCTTTATCAGAAGTTGCCAGAGAATCCGGGCTATTGCCCTTGCCTTTAACCTTAAACTACAATGAAACCAGGAATTTTTTTTAATCAAGCGAGGGAATCGTGTATACCACTATTTTACATGCGACAGATCTAAGCGCCAATCACTATGACATTTGCAAACTAGCGGCAGAAATTGCCCACAAATTTCATGCCAAATTACATTTAATTCATGTCATTGAACCACCACCCAGCTGGCAAATAGCTCAAGGTTTAGGCTTTGCCGAAGTAACTGCGCCTTATAAAGAAAATGCAGAAACTGTAATGAGATGTTTGGGTGAGGCCCTTAATATTCCTCTGGAACAGCAACATGTTGAAATTGGTTCGGTAAAAAAACATATTCTAGATGAAATTAAAACACTGGCAGCGGGTTTAGTTATTATTGGAAGCCATACACCCAATTCCTTTCCCTCCATTCTTGGCAGTACAGCGCATGCCGTAGTTAACCATGCTAGTTGTGATGTAATGACATTAAGAGTGAAGGATAATTAAACTTACCTTGCAAAGTTTTATAAAAATCCCCTGAGCTGAACAGTTCGATTTTTGTATAGGTACCAAGCATGAAAGTTAAAATACTTAAAAATGAGGATTGGAAGCAATTTAGAATTCTAAGGCTAGAAGCATTAAAAGAGCACCCTGAAGCCTTCGGTTCCTCATTTGAAGAGGAAGTTAACTTATCTGATGAGGAATTTGAAATCAATTTTAAAAAAAGTACGTTCTTTGGGGTTCTCGAGAATAATAACTTAGTTGCTTGCGCTGGTTTTTTTACTTTTTTACTTTCAAAGATGAAACATAAAGGGGTGGTTTTTAGCATGTACACTAAACGAGACTACAGAAACCTCCGTATTGCTGATGCACTTTTAAAATCGGTTATAACACATGCAAAAAAGTTGGTCATCCAACTTCATTTAACTGTTGTTACATCCAACCATGTAGCATTGAAGTTATATCAGAATAATGGGTTTAGGGTATACGGCACAGAACACCGAGCCCTAAAAATTGGTGAACAATTCCACGATGAACATTTGATGGTTTTAGATTTAGATAAGGATTGAGGTTTATCATTTTTTTTTGTGGTTTAACAAAAGGTTCTCTAGGTAGATCAGGTCTAGCCCCTTGTTTCATCCAGCGAAATTCATCTGTTAAATAGAAAAGTGAAAATGATACCCGAGGCACAGTCCCTTGGACTTCCATCAAGACAGTTGCTATATTAATTAATCAAAATTTACAGTCTACAGCTCAATTTACTTTTAATGGAATAAAAGATATGGATAAAATTTTTGGTTGGAGCGAGTTATTTGATTATGGGCTTTATATAAGGGGCATTGTTATAACACTCTATGCGATACTTCTATTTAGAGCAAGTTCAGCCAGGTTATTTGGTAATCACTCTCCTTTAGATTTTATTATTTATGTTATCCTTGGTGCAGTTTTAGGTGAAGCCATTGTAAATAACATTCCCCTTATCCCTTCAATACTCGTTTGTACGTTCATTGTACTAATACATCGATTTCTAGCTTATTTGTCTTACAAAAGTCATTGGATTGGCTCCTATATTAAAGGTGAAAAAACTTGTATTGTTAAAAATGGAAAATACATCAAAAAAAATATGCGCTGTTGCCGAATCACTCCTAATGATATTTTACAGGCGTTTAGATTACAGTATGGTTTAGAAAAAATTGCTTCTATACAGGAAGCATCACTTGAACGGGGTGGGCAAATATCATTTATTTTAAATGATAAGACTATTCGTAGTGCGAATAGCCAAGATGCACCAAAATGAATACGGGATTTAGCCTTAAACCTCCACCGGACTACTAAAGGTCAGACTCTACTGATTAGTCGAGTCTGACCTTTTTCGATTTTAATTATGCCAATCTCTCGTACTAGTACCAAAAGTTCCTGCGCTAGGACCAGTAGTTCCTGTATTAGAACCAGTAGATCCTGCACCAGAGCCTGTGGTGTTTGTGCGAGTAGTACCTGTAGTAGTTGCTTTATGAGCACCTGAAGCTACTTTATGAGTACCTGAAGCTGCCTTACGATTATTTGAAGCCACTTTACGAGTTGAAGCTGCTTTTCGAGTGCTTGTGGATACTTTAGAAGTGCTTGCGGCTATTTTATGAGTACCAGTAGCTGCCTTACGAGTGCCGCTGGCTACCTTTCGAGCGCCACTGGCTGCTTTACGAGCGCCACTGGCTGCTTTACGTGTGCCGCTGGCTACTTTACGAGCGCCGCTTGCTACTTTACGAGCGCCACTGGCTACTTTACGAGCACCGCTGGCTACTTTACGCCTGCCTCTGGCTGCTGCTTTACGAGTGCCTGAAGTTTCTTTGCCACTCAACGCCCTGACAGTGACCATTGTCGCCCCTACAGCCAAGCTTAAAATAGTTAGTATGAATCGTTTCACAGATGTTCTCCCTAAGTTTCGTCCTCCTAAGTATAGACAAAGAAAAAAAAAAGTTTGATATTAATTCACTTTATTATCAATCGGGTCGATTCGATTGAGTAGTACTAATCACTAATCAATCGAGTCTGCCCCTCTGAGTTTAACTACTCTTCGTCGTTCTCTTCGCTAACCGCGCGAATACGTGCTGCTTCCATGGCCAATAATTTGAAATAATCATAAGACATATAAAAATCGCCCTGATCGCCAGCTTTGTCGCTCCAGGAATTGCGCAGAGTGAATAATCCACGATGTTCATAACCGTGCTCATCCAGTGCAACAGCATCGTCGTCATAACCTGTAATTACCATTTCATGACCACCAAATTTTGGATTTATATAAACATCTCTGGCAATCTCTGAGGTTAAAACCCATGAGTCATTTACACTATGATGCTTACCGACAGCGCCCGCCACCCCATATTCATAAGAAGCCAGCAGGACACCTATGGTGACCCTATCCCCTTCGTTTAAAGATGCTTTAATCTCTTTAACTATTTGATTGGTATCTATGCGATCAGCAAAGGCCTTAGTGTGATCCAGGATAGTTGACCATTGAATATGATCATGAAGATCCTCACTCATCTGGCGGTATTCCTCAATACTTATGGAACCATCCGTTTTTGCATTACCCTTTATAGGATAACTGGTTAAGCCTCCGCAACCTTGCTGTTCTTGAGCCTTAGGAACTACGCCAAACATTTCGGTTTGATTTAAAACTGTGAGTCCGAAAGAGCCTTTCCAACCACTATAGGTATAAGCATTTTTTTCAAGATAATTACCAAACTGTAATTGGCACAATTGACTTAGATAATCACCTTTGTTCAAAATTGCGTCAAAGGCTGCAGTTACAGCAAAGGTTACACAGGTTCCATGCTCACCCTGATTTAAAACAGGTACCTCGTTCATCCCCAAGGCAATTTTGCGAGGAAATGGTGTGCTCTCTAAATTGGCTGCAAATTGTTTGCTGTGTGAGATTGCTGCATTTGTTCGCGCTGCAAGATTTTTTTTAGCCTGGGGAGATAAATCAATTTTTAACAATTCAATATTATTGCCAGAATCTGCAGTTTTTGGTGAATTTTTTAATGCTGATGAAGCACTAACAGGTAATTTTAGAGGGATGGTTAAGGTTCCTACAATTTTAACATCCTCTGCATAAACGTTCGTACAAATTGCTGACACAAGAGCCAAATGACTTAATTTCATACAAATCTCCAGATTAGGTGGAATATGATTTTAAATTTGGAGTCTATCATGTGATATTTTTTTATTCACTAAGAATTATTAGGATGCACAGGATGATGATTAATCCTAAGTTTACCTTAAAAGTAGAAACCAGCATTGTGGAATAAGGTAATTTAGGACAGGATATTAATTAAAATAGACTTAAATTTTTTCAAGAAGAAAATATGGGAATTTCGTTATACTCGCCTGAAGAATGCGTCAAAATTGCTAAATCATCGGCTTTACGATACGTACAGGATTCAATTCCAGGCATTTTAAGAAAAAAAAGAGGAAAAGGTTATATTTATTTCTATCCTGATGGCAGTAAAATCACTGATGAAAAAGAACTAGAGCGCATTCGTGCTATAGTTATCCCCCCTGCTTATCAAACCGTGTGGATTTGTCCTTACGCAAATGGTCACATTCAGGCTACCTGTCGAGATAGTAAGAATAGAAAGCAATATTTTTACCACCCAATGTGGCAGGAAGCTCGTCAGCAGCAAAAATTTGACTTGATGATTCCATTTGGTCAAACCATTTTTTTAATTCGTAAACATATCAATAAAATATTATCTCAGGCCCCTTCTCAAAGCAAAGAGCAAATTATTTGTGCCATTCTCTTTCTGCTCGATTATTCTTGCATACGAATAGGGAATCCTCTTTATGCCCAGGAAAATAAAACCTATGGGCTAACTACTTTGCGAAAAAAACACCTTCTAATTAAAACTGACAAGGCAGTCCTCGACTTTGAGGGAAAAAACTCCAAGGTTTGGCATATTAATATTAATAATAAAAAAATTATTTCGATTTTAAAAAAATGTGAAGAAATTCCTGGTTATGAATTATTCAAATACAAAGA
>JACCSX010000295.1 GCA_013812775.1 Tatlockia sp.
TCATAAAACTGCTCAACCATTTCTTTCGAATCCTGTTTTGACAGTTCTAACTCACTACATAAAGTTTCTGCAATCATTGCTTTGCTTAGAGCATTCACGATTAGTCCCTCAATATAATGGAAAATTCTTCGTATAGTTTTTTGATTATAGCACTAATTAGAGCATTGATCTCGCTGTCTATCATTGTTCGGTTATCATCTTGTAAAGTCATCGCAATTGCCAAGCTTTTTTTCCCCTCTGGAATCGATTCCCCAGTATATACATCAAATACATCAAAAGCCTTTAACCAGTCAGCCTTAACAACCTGGCGTACAGCGGTTTCAATTTGCGCGGCACTCAGCTCCTCATTTACTAATAATGACAAATCTCGACGTATTTGCGGAAATTTTGAAATCCGTTTGTAGCGTAGTGGGGTTTTGTCGATGAGGGCATTTAAATGCAACTCAAAAAGAATTACTTCATCTTGTAAATCGAGAGCATCAGTTATTCGTGGATGTAAAACGCCACACCAGCCAGCATGCTGTCCATTAATCTGGATAGAAGCAGATTTTCCCGGATGAAGGGCAGAGTGCTCAGCGGCCACAAATTGGGTGTTTTTTAAATTCAGATCTTGAAAAAGCGCTTCTAAATCGCCTTTTAAATCAAAAAAATCAAATTTACGCCTGCCTTCACCCCAATTCATCGTTCCGTATTCACCCGTAATCAAACCAGCTATACATTGATGCTCTTGTAATCCACCTTGCTCTAAGTCAAAAATAACGCCATTTTCGAAAAATTTTATGGCAGTCTGCTGGCGATGAATGTTGTAAATCATCGATGCAAGCAAGCCTGGCCACATGCCAACCCGCATTTCTGATAACTCTGAGGAAATAGGGTTCAGCAATTGCATTGTTTGGACATCAGGATAAAGTTCCTGCTGTAACTCAGGATCAACAAAACTATAACTGATTGTTTCATTAAAACCCCGGGCGGTAAATAATTGAGCAACACGCATTGCCAAATCCTCAAAGGGATTTAACGTACCGGCTTGTACAGTGGCAACGATGGGCTCTCCTGGCATTTTATCGTAACCATAAAGGCGCAGAATTTCTTCAATCAAATCTGCTTCAAGTCCAATATCGAAGCGATGACTCGGAACATCCACTATCCACAAGTCATTTTTGCTATCGACAGTCATACCCAAACTTTGCAACATTACAATCATTTTGTCTTCAGAGATTGTCAATCCTGTTAATTTTTTTACTCTATTTGGTTGAAAAGAAACCCGATTTTTTTTTGGTAAAAAAGAGGATTCCGATGCTAAAGATATTGGACCAAGCTCTCCGCCAACAATTTTCAGTAAAAGTTCGGTAGCATGTTCTAAAGCTACTATTGGCAAAGCAGGATCAACACCTCGTTCAAATCGTTGGGATGAGTCAGAACTAAGACCGTAGCTTCTTGCTACGCCTGCAATAGTTAAAGGATTAAAAAAAGCGCTTTCAAGAAAAATATCAGTCGTTGTTTCCTTGACTGAGCTTTTTTCCCCGCCCATAACACCAGCTATTGCTAAAGGTTTTTCGTTATCGGCAATTACTAAGACCTTTGCATTCAAGGTCGCTTCCTGACCATCAATTAGCTTTAAAGTTTCACCGCTTTGACTGAAACGTACATTAATATCACCTTTAATAGTCTGTAAATCAAAGGCATGCATAGGTTGACCAAGTTCAAGCATTACATAATTAGTAATATCAACTACTGGATGGATTGTGCGAACGCCTGCCCGACGCAATCGTTCGCTCATCCATGTGGGAGTGAGAGCATGTGAATTAATTCCGCGAATTATGCGTCCACTATAGACAGGGCATGCTTCAGGCACTTTTAAATTGATTGTTAGTAATTCATCAATCGTTGGTTGGTTAGTCAGAAGGGGAACGGGCTTTAGCGGTAAATTAGTTAAGGCGGACAACTCGCGGGCGACACCTAAAACACTGAGACAATCAGCGCGATTTGGAGTTAAATCAATATCTAAAACGTGATCATTAAGAGATAAATACTCACGTAAATCAGCACCAATGGGCGCATCGTCTTCTAACTCCATAATGCCATCGGACAGGTCAGCCAAACCCAACTCGCTAACTGAACAAAGCATGCCTTGGGACACTTCACCCCGAAGAGTGGATTCTTTAATATGCAAGCCCCCAGGAAGATTAGCGCCAACTTGCGCTAGAGCAACTTTTAAACCTGCGTGAACGTTCGAGGCACCACACACTACTTTTAAGGGATTTTCAGCGCCGGTATTTATTTCACACAAGGTTAGCTTATCTGCCTGCGGATGCGGCGAAGTACTCAGCACCTGGGCCACAATAACCTGATCAAAAACACCGGCCACTGGGCTGACTATATCAACTTCTAAACCAGCCATGGTTAGGAGTGCCGCTAATTGTTGTTCATCTAATAAAGAAGGATTAACCCATTCACGCAACCATAATTCACTAACTTTCATCGTAAATACCTGTTTAACCTGAGTTGCCTAGCCAATTTGGCAAATATAAATCGTGGTACTAGAACTGCTTTAAAAATGTCAAATCATTCTCAAACATCATACGTAAATCATCAATGCCGTAGTACAACATTGCAAGCCTATCCATCCCCATTCCAAAAGCCCACCCCTGATAATCATCGGGGGAAATATTCACAGCTTTTAATACATTAGGATGAACCATTCCACAGCCCAGGACTTCCAACCATCCTGTAAACTTACAGGATCGACAGCCCTTTCCAGAACATTGTGTGCATTCAATATCAACCTCTGCCGATGGTTCCGTAAAGGGAAAATACGAGGGCCTGAAGCGCAATGCTAATTCTCGGCCAAAGAAATGTCCAAAAAAATCTTGTAATAAGCCTTTGAGACCTGCTAGCGTAGCCTGCTTATCTATTAATAAGCCTTCCACCTGGTGGAACATTGGGGTATGGGTAACATCTGAATCGCATCGATATACACGACCTGGTGCAATTAATCGTAATGGAGGCTGACGTTCTTCCATGGTACGTATTTGAACTGGTGAGGTATGGGTGCGCAACAAGTAACCATCATTAAAATAAAAAGTATCATGCATAGCCCGGGCAGGGTGGTGCCCTGGAATATTCAGGGCTTCGAAATTATAAAACTCTGTCTCAATCTCAGGTCCTTCAACAATGTCAAAGCCTAAACGACTAAAATAATCATTAACCCGTTGTTTGACTTGGGTTACAGGATGTAAAGAGCCGGATTTGCGATTTCGTCCAGTAAGTGTCACATCGATACGTTCGCCAGCTAATTTTTTTTCAAGCTGTATTTCTTTAAGATACGACATTTTATCTTCAATCAGAACAGAGATGTCGCGCTTCGCCTGATTTACCCTTTGACCCATTTTGGGCTTTTCCTCAGCGGATAACCCAGATAAACCTTTGAGGATTTCTGTTAGTTGGCCTTTTTTACCAAGATAATCGACACGAATTGCTTCCAAGGTAGTTAGCTCTTCTGCCTTTGATATAGCATCAGCAGCTTGTCGCTGTAAGAGAATAATATCTTGCATGATTTAAAAACCCACACGTAAAAGGAGTCACAATAATGATATTAAGTTAAGCGACTCTGCGAATTCGCGGACATCCAATTTCAGCGCCTCAGTATGGATCTAAACAAGCATCATAAATCTGATTTATAGCTTAACTTAATACCATTGAGCACAATGGCAGAGCTTAAATAAACAGCAAAACTAATTTATATATCCTGCAATAAGCCACAGGATATATAGGCCGCCAATATTTTTCCAAGCGGGAGGCTAACCTTCATTTCATGCACTGCTATAAGCACAAAGGTATATGCTGTTTTAGAGTGCTCGAAATAAAGGGCTTTGCCACCTATCCTGGCGAAATGTCAACAGCCTCCAATTTATCTGCTTAGGCAAGTGCGGCTTTTGCTTGTTCAGCAACTGCAGCAAAAGCATGTTTATCAAAGACAGCCATATCAGCCAATACTTTACGATCTAACTCGATGTTCGCCTTTTTCAAACCATCAATCAAGCGACTGTATGACATCCCACACTCGCGAGCCTGGGCATTAATACGTGTAATCCACAACGCACGAAATTGACGCTTTTTCTGGCGACGGTCACGGTAAGCATATTGTCCGGCTTTGATAACTGCCTGCTTTGCAACACGATATACCCGGCTACGAGCACCGTAATAACCTTTCGCCTGGTCTAATACTTTTTTATGACGGGCTTTAGCCGTCACACCACGTTTAACTCTTGGCATTTTTCATTCCTCCCCTTAACTACCGTGCAACATACGTGAAGCCAAACGAGCATCGCAGGGCTTCAGAGTACCTGAAGCAACGCGTAACCGGCGCTTCTGTTTAGTGGATTTTTTGGTGAGGATATGATTTCTATAAGCACCACGTCGCTTGATAGCACCACTCGCTGTCTTTCGGAAGCGTTTTGCTGCTCCACGATGTGACTTTAACTTAGGCATAATTACTCCGCATTTGTTCTGCTACTTAGATAAAATGTAGCGTTTTCAATCCGCCTTTTTAAATTCTGCTCATTAACAGTTTCTACCATTAATTAATTTATGTGTTGCCATAGCTGCAATGCACAAAATGAATTAGCTGGAAAAATATCAATAAGGACTAAAGAAGCCAGGATATTCAACCACTACTTACTTTTTTTAGGCGCCAAAACCATCAACAATTGTCGACCCTCACGTTTTGGATGCTGTTCAATCACCGCTAATTCAGCGGTATCAAGCTGCAAACGCTCCATGATTTTCATACCAAGTTCTTGATGAGCCATTTCTCTACCGCGAAAACGCAGTGTTATTTTGACCTTGTCGCCATTGTTTAGGAAACGGATCAGGTTGCGTAGCTTGACCTGATAATCCCCATCTTCCGTCGTTGGACGGAATTTCAACTCTTTGATCTGAATTTGCTTTTGCTTTTTCTTTGCTTCAGCTTGTTTTTTGCTCAGTTCAAAAAGAAATTTACCATAATCCATTATTCGACATACTGGAGGTCTGGCTGTCGGTGATATTTCAACCAAATCAAAACCACCCTCTTCTGCTGCACGCATCGCTTCTCGCGTTGATACAACACCCACCTGATTGCCATCGACATCAATTAAGCGTACCTCAGGTACATTGATCTGTTCGTTAATCCGCGCGCGATCACTTTCACGCTTATTTGATGCACTAATAGTTAAATCCTCCAAGTAAGTTTAATTACGACTTTTAGCTGCAACCTCTTGTCGCAAAGTTTCGCAAATTGTATCAATAGACATCTGACCGAGTTCGACTCCCTCGCGGGTTCGCACTGAAACTGAGTCAGTTTCAACTTCTTTATCGCCGATAACCAGCAAATAGGGAATCTTTTGCAAAGTATGCTCGCGGATTTTAAAGCCTATCTTCTCATTTCTCAAGTCAAAAGTTGCTCTAATTCCCTGCTTTTGCAAAATATTGGTCACTTTTTCAGCAAAATCATACTGTTTCTCGGAAATTGTAAGTACTGCCACTTGAACTGGGGCAAGCCAAAGTGGGAAACGGCCGGCATAGTGTTCAATTAAAATCCCCATAAATCGTTCAAAAGCGCCCAAAATAGCCCGATGCAACATAATGGGTGTTTTCTTGGAGCCATCTTCCGCTACATATTGCGCCTCTAGTCTCTCCGGCATGGAATAATCGACCTGGATTGTACCACACTGCCAAATTCGGCCCAGGCAATCAGAAAGTGAACATTCAATTTTGGGTCCATAAAAAGCACCTTCTCCGGGCGCATCAATCCAGCTAATACCTTTTTCACTCATAGCATCTTTTAATGCATTTTCTGCCTTATCCCATAAATCATCGTTGCCAACTCGTTTTTCCGGGCGAAGTGCGAGGCGATATTTAATTTCTGTAAAACCAAAATCAGCATAAGCCGATTGGACTAATTCAAGGATTTTTGAAACTTCAGACTGGATTTGGTCTTCAGTACAAAAAATATGGCCATCATCTTGCACCATATTACGAACCCGCAGCAAACCATGCAAAGCACCTGAAGGCTCACAACGATGGCAATTACCAAATTCGGCATAACGTAACGGTAATTCGCGATAGGAACGTAACCCTTGATTATAAACCTGGACATGGCAGGGGCAGCTCATGGGTTTCACTGCATAGATGCGATTTTCGGTTTCAGTAAAAAACATTTCATCACGGAAATTATCCCAATGCCCTGATTTTTCCCATAAAACTTTATCGACTAATTGAGGAGTTCTAATTTCCTGATAGCCAAAGTCTGCCAAACGATTACGCATATATTGTTGAAGTAATTGATATACAGTCCAACCCTTTGGATGCCAGAAAACCATACCAGGCGCAATATCCTGGAAGTGGAAGAAATCCAGCGCCTTTCCCAATTTGCGATGATCACGTTTTTCTGCTTCTTCTATTCGATGTAAATAATCCGCCAAGGATTTTTTGTCAGCCCAGGCCGTACCATAAATACGCTGTAACATTTCATTACGTGAATCCCCGCGCCAATATGCGCCTGCAACCTTTGTTAGTTTGAATACTTTCAAATGACCTGTGGAAGGAACATGGGGTCCACGGCAAAGATCTTCAAAGTCTCCCTGCTTATAAAGAGAAAGAGTTTCTCCTTGGGGAATATCTGCAATAATTTTGGCTTTATAGTCTTCGCCAATGCCCTGGAAATAACTAATTGCTTCATCACGCGACATTTCACGGCGAGTGACCGGAAAATTTGCTTTAGCAATTTCATGCATCTTTTCTTCAATGCGGTCTAAATCTTCTGGTGTGAAGGGTCGGTCAAAGGCAAAATCATAGTAAAAACCATCTTCAATGACCGGACCTATAGTAACCTGAGCGCTTGGAAACAAACTTTTAACCGCTTGTGCCAGCAAATGAGACGTAGAATGCCTGATTACCTCAAGACTCGCCTCCTGCTTCTCGGTAATAATTATCAATTCACAATCTTTAAAAAGGGTGTAACTGGTATCGACCAAACAACCATCAACCTGGCCTGCTAATGCAGCTTTAGCTAACCCCGGGCTAATTGTATGAGCAAGCTCATAGACAGTGATAGGTTGCTCAAAATGTTTGACAGATCCATCAGGTAATTTAATGTTTGGCATTTATTATTACTCCATCCCTCAGAACCAAAGACTCGAGAAAAACGATTTTCAGTTTAAATTCCTAATTTTTTCATCTAAAAATTGAAAGTTCATCCGTTACAAATCCAAGAAGAAAAAACCCTGCAAGCAGGGTTAGATTGGTAGGCACGAGTGGGATCGAACCACCGACCACCACCATGTCAAGGTGGTGCTCTACCACTGAGCTACGTGCCTAATATTCGCTCATACAGCATAAGTGATGACGATTATATAAAAGGTATGATCACAAAGCAATATTTATTATTGAACATCATCAGTGATAACTTTTTTTTACTGGGTTTATTTAGGAATTTTACTACTTCTTTCTTCCCTAATTAGTTGCTGTGCCAGCTCTTAAGGTAGAAAGGCTTGAATGGATTCGCATCATTCAAGCCAGAGCATTGCGAGGTTAACTGCTATGGTTAAACCACTTTTCCTTATTGCCTGGGATTTTCCATTAGCTCAGGCAATTTTCCTTGTTTGGACTCTCTTTGAACTTTTCCAAGTTTCAAATTAATTATCGCATAATTTTTTAAACTGTCAACCGATGATTTCCGTTCGAAACCATCCGTTTCCAATTATCCTATAATTTGCGGAATTTAAAACGCTTTGTTACAATTTAGGCATTCTCTTTGACCGCTTTGATGCATGCCATGGAAAAAGTTGACTTAACCAAACAGTTTGCTTACCGCCTGCGCGATGCAATGATTGCTGCCGGATTTAATTCACAGCGGTCAACTTCCGGTGTTTGTATTCATACCTTGGCGGAAATTACTGGTTACTCTCTTCAGATATGCCGAAAATATCTTCGTGGCAAAGCAATTCCTGAACCAGTTAAATTGATTGAAATAGCTTCAAAACTACAGGTTTCACCTGGCTGGTTATTATTTGGTGATAGTCATAACGACAGCTCTGTTAACAGAGACAAGGTGATAATCAGCAAGAATTTACTGCTCTATATTCTCAGTCAAGCCGCAAACCTATATAATGTGCCACATTTAGGAAATGATGTACCTGGTTTTCTGCTAGAACTGATTAATGATGTCAGTCAGATAAATGCCAGTGAAGAGCAGTCCAAAAAAATTATTGATTTGGCTTTATCATCCGTTAAGCATTTTAATCATGGCGTTGACAAGGTTTGAGACTTAGAAATGGAAAAAAGTTGTATGGAAATAGCACCTCACCCGCAATTACTGGAAGCGCTTTTTATTTATAAACCTAAAGTGTCTACTGTGTTCAGGCATGTTCTCGGTATTTATGAAATAAACCACATTGCCATTACCCAAATTTCTTCGTCAAATCAAATATTAACCTTTTCATCGACACCAGCAATGGAGTTTAACCTCTTTAATTCTAATCTCTGGCTTTATGATAAATCCTATCATCCTAATTGGTTTAGCCAATGCATTCAGGCGGAATGGCAGTCTTTATATATGGAAAATCGCTATGATGAACTCTATTATCTGAAACAGGTAAAACATCATTACCCTATCGGTTACACAATGGCCGCCAAAATAGAACAAAATTTTTTTATTTACTCCTTTGCCAGTCATCGCTCCTGCGACCAGACTCGCGAAATTTTTACTCATCGTTATGATGAATTTTATAAAATAGGCCAATATTGTAGCAAAATGCTGAGTCCACTCTTCCAAAATTACTTTGATTTACCTTCCTTGTTATCAAATACAAAGGATGAATATGAAACATCAGACTAAGATCATTTTAGGTGGTTTCATGGGTAACGTTGTCGAAGCCTATGATGTATCAATCTGCTATTTTCTATCCACTGAGTTATCAAGGGTATTGCTTGGTAATCAACAGGGCAATCCTTCAGTGGTATTAGCCCTTATTTTTCTTGCCTACCTGGCAAAACCCATAGGTGCATTTGCTCTTGGGCTTTTCTCAGATCTCTATGGACGAAAAAATGTATTAATCGCCTCCATCTTCATAATGGGATTATCAACGGCATTGATTGGTCTTATTCCAGGGTTTAGCCAGATTGGTCTTTATGCCGCTGTTTTTTTATTAATTTTGCGCACAATTCAATCTATGGCTCTAGGTTCGGAATTTTTAAACTCAGCCTCATTTTTAGTTGAAAGTGGTGACGATAGGCAGCGTGGTTTTCGTGGTTGTTGGTCATCAGTTGGGGTGAAGGCTGGTTATTTAGTTGCTTGCATCGTTGTACAAATTACGCACTCATATGGCTCTAATTCTATTGCAGAACAAGATTGGTTATGGCGAGTCCCCTTTTTATTGGCTATTTTAACCACTATGATCGGTGTTTTCATTCGCTATAAGATGCCAGAAAGTTTGGCCTATATTGTTTATTATGCTGAGCGAGCTAAGCCCACAACCAGAGCCATCTACAGGCAGGCTAAGGATTTTGTGAGATCCAATCCCTTTATGTTTAATTATGCTTTTTTTGCCAGCTTTTTATCCGTTGCTACAGGATTTTTCTACTACCTCTATATTCCCCTGCATGCTATTCAGTATTCACATCACTCCCGTCCATTTATTATGATATCGACAACCCTCTCACTGGCCTTTGTGACACTTCTGATTCCAATCTTTGGCTGGCTCTCGGATAAACGCGATCGGCTGCAAATGTTAGCTATCGCCACTTCAGGACTTTTAGTTCTTTCCTATCCTTTCATGCATGCTGTCAACTATGGCAATGCAAGTTATTTTGTGCTTATGCAGTTAGTAATCTCTGTACCTTGCGCATGCTATTACTCTGTTTCCTCAGTCCTGTTGACTGAGCTATTCCCCCTGCAAATTCGCTGCACGGCCTTATCAATTGTTTTCTCGATTGCGGCAAGTCTTGCTTCCGGTCTTCCGCCGCTATTATCTGACTATCTTGCACGTAAAACACAATTGCCAAACTCACCCTGTCTGATTATGATTGTCTTGGCTTGCATCGTATTGATTAATATAAAAATATTGGCCCTTCGCTATCGCCTGCGGGCTAACCATTACCGAATAGCAGCTATAAATGAAGGAGAGCCAATTTTTACAATTCATTATCAAAAATCGGCTAAGATTAGGAGTTAAACTGTTATAGTTTCTTGATGAAAATCGGGAATAGATGATTGTGGATCAGTATGTCGATCGAGCATATGGCAAGAATTTTGGCGTTTAACTGGATCTTTTTCTTTAGCGCATTGCTCTTGGTAAATCTCAATAGGATTATAGTTGTATACAGGACCAGCAAACGATAAAACCGGAATTAAACAACCAATTACTATAGCTAATTTTTTCATAAAGACCCTTTTATTAGTTAAGTTAGGATTTATGGTATTTAAAGAATGTTTGGTTAAAAACATCTTTAAAATACACTTAATACTATTTCCTTTTTGTCTTAAGAGATTAAGGCCTGGCCTAAGTCGGTGCACCCTTCCATACCTGACTTCTCTACTAACTGGCACATTATAACACAATATTACTTTTGGGCTCAAATCTGGAAATTTTTACAGGGGAAATGTACATAGATGATATTAATTGGGAACAGTTTTCGCAATAATACACTCCACCCAGAAACAGCAAATCTAAATCCTGGTTGTTGAGGGAAGGTTAGGTGGAAAACCTAATGGAGATATTTCCGGTTGAAGGGCTTTAAAATTGCTCTTTGAGCTTTGAGATAGTATCGAGATTTGAGGCGAAAAGCTCGCGCAATTTTTCTATATTTTCCTGATTGGATCTAAGAAATTCCTGATCACTTACTTCTTCAGATACAACCATAGTAACTAAATTTTTTATGCTGTCTATGGCTTGGGCAAGCTCCTCTGACAACAGGGTATAAACTCTTTCTCGCTCACGTTCCTGGTTATCATTTGTATTGGTCAGGGATTCAAGTTTTACCTGAACCTCTGCTTGCATGCCCTTTAGTTTTTGATCCAGACGAAGGATACTTTCGCGCAGTTGCTTATCTACGGTATTTATAAACTTAGATGGCTTTTCACCCGTGTCTTCAACCATTATATCGCTCCACCATTAGTTACTTTAAGCCTAGCGCTAAGCCAGATATTTTGCCAGCGAAATATCTGCTCTCAAGCGCCAGGCGGCTCTTTTAAATTTCGCTAATTTCGTTAATTAGAACTTCCTCTTCTGGTACGTCGGCATGGCCCATGCGTTGCCCTGTTTTTACTTTGGCTATCATATCAACAATATCCATACCTTCAACAACCTCAGCAAAAACACAGTAACCATAGCCTTGTGGATTTTCGCCAGAGAAGTTCAGGAAAGCATTATCAGCAACATTTATAAAAAATTGCGCTGATGCTGAATGCGGGTCCATTGTCCTTGCCATAGCGACTGTTCCGCGCTTATTTGGTTTCGCTGTTTTACCTTCATTTTCAACAGTAGACTTGGCGGCTTTTTGCGTCATATCTGCATTCATTCCACCTCCTTGAATCATAAAACCATTGATTACGCGATGAAAAATTGTATCTTTATAAAAACCACTGCGAACATAGCTAAGAAAGTTTTCAACTGTTTTCGGGGCATTTTCTTCATGCAATTGCAACTGTATATCACCCTTTGAAGTACTAATTAAAATCATTAAGATCTCCTGTTTAAGAACTAAGAATATGATCGCGCATTTTAGCACAAACATCATGCATTACATGGATATTATGAATACTAGCCAAAGCGCTAAACAAATTGGTTTTTTGTTTGTGCAAATGATGCAGAAATGCACGTGAATAATGTTGGCAGGTATAGCAGGTACAGCTGGCCATAACTGGTTTTGGATCATTAGCAAAACAGGCTTTTTTAATTTGAATACGTTCATTTACCTGATCAGATGCAAACCGTAACCAATTACCTTCTTTAACAATCTCTCCACAATACAAAGCCCCATGGCGTGCATTGCGAGTAGGTGCTACACAATCAAACATGTCGATACCCTCGGCAACAACGTCCAGCAAATCTTGTGGTGACATACCAACACCCATGGTGTAACGCGGCTTGGATACTGGCAGAAAATGTCGGACCCATCGAATAATGTCCACCGTTTTATCCATATCAAAACCAATTGTTTCACCGCCAATTGCTATCCCATCGGTATTCATTGTTGCAACAAAATCAGCTGATTCCTGCCTTAAGTCCTGATAAATACCCCCTTGCACAATTCCAAACAAAGCCTGGACTGAACCATAACGCGAGTCAGGATATTGCTGATGATAGGCGATTGATTGCTTAAGCCAGCGATGGGTACGTGTCATAATTTGCTGTACCTCATCCCTGGTACAGCTATCCGCCGTGCATTGATCAAAGGCCATAATGATATCAGCGCCAATAATTTTCTGCGTTTCAAGAGACATTTCAGGCGTCATATGAATAAGACGCTCTGTGCCTGGAAGTTTAAAATGGGCGCCAACTTCATCAATAGTACAAATTTCTTTATTTTTCGATAAGCTAAAAACCTGGAAACCACCACTATCGGTTAACATAGGTCCATGCCAGCCCATAAAGTGGTGCATGCCGCCCGCTTGTTCGATTATCGGCATCCCTGGAGCGCAAAGCATATGAAAGGTATTACCCCCTAAAATGATTTGGCTCCCTGCGGCAATTAATTCTTTAGGGGTCATATTATTCACGCCTGCACGGGTACCAACAGGCATGAAAACTGGCGTTAGAAAATCACCGTGTGGCGTGGTAACTCGTGTTACACGCGCCTGAGTGTAAGAATGATTTTTTATAATTTCAGTACTAAATCTATTCATGATATCCAATTTGGATTAGTCTTTCGCAACTGCTTCTGCAAAATCCAAAATAAAGGTAGAGCAGCAAACAACATAACTATAAAATAAAGAGCAGTCCAAGCCGGCATAGGTAAACCAAGCCACTGCCAGCTGACTTCAGCACAATCTTTTGTGCCCCAAAAAAGGGAATGGAGTACATCTTGCCAGGGGAAATAGCGGATCAAAACATCAAGTTCTGGTAAACAAGAGGGTGACTGGCCAAGAGGAAGCGATTGCAGCCAAAGTTGCCGACCAGCAAAATACAAACCTCCAGCAGCAACAAAAAATTGTAAAAAGGCTATAATTTTCCCAGCTTTTAGACTACCTACTGCGGTTCCTGTAAAACAAATAGCCAATAACAACAAAACGGAAAAGCGTTGCATTAAACACAGGGGGCAAGGTTGTAATCCCTTAAAATATTGAAAATAAAACGAACCAGCCAGCACGATAAGACTAAAAATACCCAGCAATGCTTGCCAACGTTTATAAGCTAGCTTAGTCATGATTTCGGCAACATATATTGAATAGCATTTTTAAGATCCTCGTCAGAACACTCCACACAAGTTCCTTTCCTTGGCATAGCATTTAATCCCTTTTTTGCCGATGCAACAAGCTCATCAATTGTTTCTTTACCTAAACGCGGCTTCCAATTTTCAGCATTGCGAAATTTTGGCGCAGCTGCTATTCCATCTTGATGGCAAACTGAACAGTAGATTTCATAAGTTGCTTTACCCAAAGACGCTTGTACAGTGCTAGATGGTCCAGGATTCGAGCTATCTTGCTTTACCACATTCACCTCACCTATCGGTTTAATACGCTCTTTGATCGCTTGTCTGGCTGATAGTGAAAGAGCCCCACTACTGAAAGAAAACGTTAGAAATAAAATAAAAAGGCCAAAACGCATAAGCACCTCACAACAGAATTTGAAAATGATACCGACAAGTAGCTCATATTTCCAGCTTGTCTTCATTTCTTATACCGATCTATGATTAGAGTAGACAACAGGGAGTGAAGGCGATTATGGATTCAATGCTAAGTCTAATCGAGAAACTTGGAATTCAATTTCCCATTATTCAGGCGCCTATGGCAGGAGGAGCAACCACGCCAGAATTAGTAGCAGCTGTATCAAATTCTGGTGGGCTTGGCTCCTTGGGCGCTGCTTACATGTCAGCCGATGCTATTAGAAAGGCAATTATTAAAATTCGCGAATTAACTGATAAACCTTTTGCAGTTAATCTATTTATTCCTAATGAACATCATGCTTCTAGTGAGCAAATTATAAGGTCATGTCATTTTATAGAAAAAGCTTGTCCTGAGTTAAAGTTTAAAATCGAGCCCAAAGGGCGGCCCTATACCCAATCTTTTGAAGAGCAGATAACTGTACTTGTAGAAGAAAAAATACCCGTTTTCAGTTTTATTTTTGGTCTGCCACCTATGAGCTGGTTATCTAAATTAAGTACAAATAGTGTAACAATTGGCACAGCAACCAATGTTGCAGAAGCACTGATCCTCGAACAAGCCGGCATTGACATGATAGTTGCCCAAGGCTCCGAGGCCGGCGGCCATCATGGTACGTTTATAGGTAAAACTGAAGATAGCTTGATTGGTCTGAAACGGTTATTACCGCAGTTAATTGCTCATCTAAAAATCCCTGTTATTGCCGCTGGAGGTATTATGAATGGTAGAGCTATCAAGGCTTCACTGATGCTTGGGGCATCTGCAGTACAAATGGGTACCGTTTTTTTGACTTGTAAAGAATCAGGCATTCACTCTAAATATAAGGAAGCCTTACTAGCCACAACTGCCGACGACAGTGTCTTGACTGCGGCATTTTCTGGTAGACTAGCTCGCGGTCTAAGAAATAAATTTATAGATCGCCTCGCAACTCATCCAGAATCAATCCTTCCCTATCCCATCCAAAATGCAATGACGAGTTCTATGCGTAGTGAAGCTGCAAAACAAAATTGTACGGACTTCATGTCTATGTGGGCCGGGCAGTCCGCATATCTATGCAAAGAAATGACGGTTGTAGAATTAATGAGAGAATTGGTAGAGGAGCTGGGGATGTGAAGTTTAATTAGACAGGAAAGCAAAGACACTCCTGTCTAAATCAGTCTAAACGAGAAGCAACTCTTCAGCATCCAATTCTTCCAAGTGACAATGATAAGAAAGAATTTTATCCTTTGATACATCGAATAAGGCGGGACCGGGTACATAAGAATAAAAATAGGTTTCCTCCGAGGGAAATCTATGCGCATCAACCAAACATGTGGACCAATCATTATACTCGGGGGGCTGATTATTTGTCTGCCAGAAACAGGGTATTTTTTCTCCAGTTGCCAGTTGATCCAAAACCTCTCCACTTGCACCATTATCCAAAGCAAAGTCATAATGCAAGCTAAGATCTTCTTCGCTTCTAACAATAAGAAAACTTGGATTAGCATCGTCATCAAGTAACAAAAAACTACCTGAATTATCAGCCAGATAATATTCTACAATGCCCTTTTCATGGCAAAGCCGATGAAAAAAATCGGCAAATTTTTTGTCATGCAGACAGCTTGGTGAAGTTACCGACAACATACGAACAACCATGCCAGACATCACATGGAAATATTGTAGCTGTAAATCATAAATACTTTTGGTAATAAGTTCAGCGACGTTAGGATCGGATTTTTGGATATAACGATGAATCAAACCTTCATTAAATGCTTCTATAGCAAGTTTTTCATCAGCCTGCCCCGTTAAAAGAATTTTCCTGATATTTGTATTTTCAATACGGCGGCAAAATTCCAAACCATCCATCCCAGGCATCGCATAATCCACTACAACAACCGAAATTTCCTCAAAACGGCGTGGATTGTATATTTCTGCATGGATAGCGGTTAAATCCAGGTTAATTGTATGATTAGTAAGTGGACAATTTTTAGATTCCGTGTACTCACTTAAACAACGTTGACTTAACATATCTAACTCACAGCGTTTTTTATAGATACAATCAAGCGCATCAAAGGGGGAGTCAAAAACCCGATAAGCCAGACCTTCATCCAATTGCAAAACAAAGTTTAATAGAAAATCACGACTATCATCAATAAACAGAGCAGTGCTAGGAAAATAGCAGGTAGGGATTGAAAAATATTGCATAGCTCCTCCTGAGCAAACGTTCCAGTTAAGGCCCGATCTTAAAAAAGCGTAAGGTGATCTTGCTAATTACAACCTCACAAACTGCTTGTAAAATAACACGACTGCTTGTTATTTCCAAATAAAATCAGCAGGCTTTGCGAGTATACCCAGGTAATTTAATCAATTTTTACTCAATTAAATGGATGGGAAAGAGAGCAAAAATTTCGTATAAAGACCTTCTTTTGCTTCACATCGAATATCCCCCCCAAATCGATTCATTACAAGTTTGCAAAATGACAGACCAATCCCTGTTCCCATAAAGGTTGTTGTATAAAAATGGTTGAACAATTTTGAAAGTTGATGAGCAGACATGCCCGTAGCTGTATCTTTAAAATAAAGCATGTTAAATTTTTCACTTTTTTCTATCCAGATTGTAATGCTGCCTTTCTGAGCTGTTGCAATGACATACAAGGCATTTTTCAGAAGATTAAAGAGCACATGCTGCATGAGCAACTTTGAGCCAGTGAAAGCAAAATCCCCTTCCCAAGTCACAAGACTGCGTTCCTCTCTGGATTTAAACGGATACCTTGCCATGGCCTCTGATAAACAATCAGCAATGGAACAAGGTTCAAGAATACAATTTTGCAGGGAATTTTCACGCCCGGCCTTGACCAGTAACATATCAATAATAGTAGTCGCATAATCAATTTCGCTGATTATTCGATCACTTACCTCTTCAAGCTGTTGTATTCTCGTTTCGCGAAGGGTGCTCGTTAGTAAGCCTTGTTCCTTGGCCAGGTAAAAAGCCTGAAATAACTGTGGGGAATAGCGTGCTAAGGCTTTCGCCCCACTTTTTATCCCAAGTAAAGGTGTGCGTAATTCATGGGCTATCATTCCAGCGGCAGCCGCCATACCGGCTAATCGTTGTTGTTGGTGCATAGCCGTTTTGTAATTCATAATCGCGCCAACGAAAATAACAACGAGAATAACAATAATAATTTGGAGATGCGCCTCACCAATATGGGGCATAGGAGAAAACAAATAATAGCTAATTAAAGCAAGTCCCCATCCAAGAATTAGTAAAATTGCCAAACTAAACAAATCCACTAATAAAATTAATAGAAACACCGAGCAAAGCAGCGACATCGATGAAATAACACTGGCATTGTTCATTAGAAATATAAAAGCAAAAAAAAATGAAAGAGTATACAAAATAGTTATGAACCAATACCAAGGTAAATATGGCTTAGAGGCAGCTGACCAGTATGGGGTTAACATAAGGCCAAAACCCAGTAAAGACCCAACAATCCGCAGCCCAAAGGTTTCAAAAGGCTGCGGAAACCATTCTTTCCAGATTAAATAAAATAAGGGAAACCCCAGAAAAGCAATCATGCCAAAAGCTACTAATTGATGTGAAGCATTGGATAAACTGCGTTGCATCGAATGATCTAAATAATTTACTGTTTTTTTTAACTTTTTCATAGCCTGCAAATCTACTCCCTGCCCACTAGTTGCTGTTGACATTTCACTAGGCTGAAGTACCAAAACCTTTATTTTTGAACCCAAAGGCAGCATACATCAAGTATGTGAGTAAGGGAGCGCAGAAAATAAAGATTTGCTGCTAGCCTTATAGAAATTTCAACAGCACCTTATCCTGGATAAATTCCTGCTGTTTTAGCAAGGATTTGACCGTAGCATAACATCCTTTTGTACTATTGATATATTGAGCTGGAACAAAAATTGGCTACTCCTTCATCAAAGAATATAAACCTGTTTTTTTCATTCCTAGACTAGGTAATTATGTGTATTATGTTGACCAATCTGCCAGCAGGAAATTGCTTATGACAACTCAAATCTTGCGAATAGCCACTCGAAAAAGCCCACTTGCCTTATGGCAGGCTAATCATGTTGGTGAAAAGCTCAAGAAGCTTTGGCCTTCTCTCTCGATAGAGCTGGTGCCCCTAGTCACTTCCGGGGATAAATTCCTAAAAGATAAGTTATTAGCTATAGGCGGTAAAGGGCTATTTGTGAAAGAACTTGAAGAAGCACTCTTGGCAAATCGCGCGGACATCGCTGTTCATTCGATGAAAGATGTTCCTGCTGTTTTTCCTGAAGGCTTAACGCTGGCAACCATTTGTGAAAGGCATCACCCTGGAGATGCTTTCGTCTCTAAACGATATAAAGGACTAGAAGAGCTACCTGTGGGCGCTACTATTGGAACCTCCAGTTTGCGTCGCCAATCACAGCTTTTAGCAAAGCGCCCCGATTTGGAAATAATTGCACTGCGTGGAAATATTAATACTCGCTTGGACAAACTCAATGCGGGTGAATACGATGCAATAGTACTGGCTGTTTCCGGACTTCAACGCATGGGCTTAGAAGATGCTATTGCTGAGATTTTTAGCGAAGATATTATGTTACCGGCTTGCGGGCAAGGTGCGCTAGGTATTGAATGTCGCTCTAATGATAAAGAAATTCAAACATTCCTAGCGCCCTTAAATGATCCACTTTCAGCCCTCTGTGTTCATACCGAACGTCAGGTTAATGCCTTGCTAGGTGGTAATTGTCATGTTCCTTTAGCGGTATTTGCAACCCTTGAAGCAGAAAATCTCTTGTTATTGCGTGCTAAAGTATTAACTCCAGACGGGAAGAAAGTAATTAAAGACAGCCAAAAAGGCCCGCTCTCGAATGCCCAATCTTTGGCTGATGCCTGTGCAAAGGCATTGATTGCCAAGGGAGCAGGTGGATTATTAGCTCTGCCATTATGAATAATCTCAAAGGCTTGCATGTATTAAACACTCGCCCGCTTGGACAAGCTAAAGTTCTGAGTAATGCGATAAAGGCTGCTGGCGGTATAGCCTTGGAATGTCCTGCTTTAGTAATAGAGCCTAAAGATAAAACCTGGATTGCTGATTTACCAACCTTAAATAGAGTCGAAAAGGCAATATTTATAAGTGCTAATGCAGTCAATTACTGCTTTAAGATTATAAGAGATGAGCAACTTTATTGGCCATCAACTATTGAAGTAATCGCAGTCGGCGATGCAACTGCAGCTGCTTTAACCAGTCATGGAATTAAAGCAGATTTAATTCCTGCTATTGCTGACAGTGAAAATCTGCTTAAACTGGAAGAGCTACAAGAAGTTAATGAAAAAATCATTTTGTTGGTCAAGGGTGAAGATGGGCGGACGCTGATCGCTGAAACACTGATTACCCGCGGTGCTAATCTACATAGTTGTGAGGTTTATTCCCGGCAAATGCCAAAACCTGACCCGCAACAACTTTATTCCCTGTGGCAGAATGAGGTTGTGGATATTATACTATTTACAAGCCAGCAAGCGATGCGCAATCTTTTTATCATGTTTGGTGAGAAAGCCCATGCCTGGCTCTGTCGTACACCCTGCCTAGTTATTTCCAAGCGTCTGGCAGAAGAAGCCGCATTATTAGGCATAAAAACAATTATTGTAAGTGATCCAAAAACAATATTAACAACGCTGCATCAATTTAACCAAGGATTAATTCATGGCCCAAAATAATGAGGCGCAAAGTGAATCACAGATTCAAAGCGCTGAAAAAAATCCTCAACCCGATACCCTTGCAGCAAAAAAAATGTCGCCAAAGCATTCTTTCTTTGGCCTACCATTTTTTTCTATGGCTCTTGCAACAATCGCTCTTTTGCTTGGCGTCTATGCTATATATATGACTCATTATTCACATCAACTCAGAACTCAACAAACAAATTTAGAAATTGATACTTTAAAAAAACAGCAAAGCGCAGACAACGAAAGCATTAATTCTCTGGAAGAAACGGTCAGCAAATCACAAACAAACCTGCAAGGTCAGGTAGAAGAACTGGAGAAAAAACTGCAAACCGCGGTTCAACAAAGTTTCTATCAAAAACAAGACTGGCATTTATTAAAAGCGCGTTATTATCTGGAGTTAGCGCAAATTAACGCACATTGGAGCAATGAGCAGCAAGCAACTATTGCTCTTCTCCAACAGGCTGATGCCTTATTAGCAAATGACTCCAATCATCAACTCTTTCCCGTTAGACAAGCAATTGCTGAGGAAATAAGCCAATTACAAGCGCTTCCTAAATTAGATCTTCCTGGCCTCTTAAGCCAACTGGATGCAGCCCAAAATTCCCTTAGAAATTTATCGCTCAAGCAACCACTTAATAAGAACGCCGATAATTATGCAGCAGAAACAAGAAACCCAGGTTCCTCCTCTTGGCAGGAAAGACTTAAAAGCAGCATGACTGTACTCGAAAAATTGGTGATCATCCGCCACAATGATAAAGATATAAAACCCCTGCTTTCACCCCTGCATCAAGTGCTATTGCGCGATAGTATTCAACTCAAATTACAAGAGGCAGAATGGGCTGTCATGCAAAATAGTCCTAAAATTTACCAATTAGCCTTGGCTCGCGCCTTGCAGGACATTAAACGCTCCTTTGATGAAAATTCACCTGCTACCCAGACTTTGATAAAACATTTGCAAAGCCTGCAGCAAGAGAAATTAATACCAGCAAGAGCCAGTATTGAAAAATCGCTTCCTCTTCTCAATCAATTAATTGAGAAAAAAAATTCGCAGCCTCCTAAACCTGTGGCGCCGGTAGGAGGAAAAACGCCATGATTCGTGTGCTGCTAATTTTTTTAGTCTTACTGATTTCAGTCTTTATTGGCGTTCAATTAAGCCATGACCCTGGCTATCTGCTTATCACCATTAATCATTGGAGTCTTGAAACCACCCTATGGGTTGCCGCCATTGCTTTAATACTTGCCTTTCTTTTATTACATGGCTTTTTGTCGCTGATCGCAAAGATTAGCAGAAGTCCCAAAGCCCTTCGTCGTTGGCAGGCAAAACGTCGATCCTTAAAAGCTCAAGCCCAAACCAGGCAAGGATTAATTGAATTTAGCGAAGGGTACTGGTCACAAGCACAGGCCCATCTAATCAAAGCATTGCCGGACACAGATAGTCCCTTGCTTAACTATCTCACAGCAGCCAGAGCTGCACAGGAAATGGGGAATAATCAACTCCGTGATAATTATCTTCGGGAAGCTCAACAGGCGATGCCCGATGCCCAAATTGCCGTCGAATTAACTCAAGCACAATTGCAACTTGCCAATCACCAATGGGAACAAGCTTTGGCTACCTTACGGCATTTAAAGGATTTAGCACCACGACATCCCTATGTTTTGAAATTACTCATGTATCTTTATAAAGAAGTTAAAGACTGGCCCCAATTAATAGCGCTTCTTCCCGATCTAAAGAAAAATCAGGTTATTTCAGGACAAGCTTATGAGAAAATGCAGCAACAAACCTACTTTGAAGCCCTCAGCGATTTAGCTAAACAGGAACAACCAGAAGCCCTGACCAAAATGATCAAGCATTTACCTAAAAGGCTGGAAAAAAATCCAGAACTAATGGCAGTATATTGTCGTTTTCTGCTGAGTCGAAATGAGAATGAACAGGCGGAGACAGTTGTACGTGACTGTTTGCGAAAGCATTATGATGAACAATTAATAAATATATATGGGCAGATTAAATCAAATGACAGGCAATTAACCTTTGCCGAATCTCTGCTTAAGAAACATTCAAATTCCGCTGAACTTTACCTTTGCCTTGGACGTTTAAGCCTTAATAATAATTTGTGGGGTAAAGCAAAAATGTATTTTGAAAAAAGCATCAGTCTGACCGCAAATCCAGCTGCTTATGAGGAGCTGGGAAAATTGCTTGAGCGGCTTAGCGATCAAACTGGTGCCTGTCATGCCTATCGCCAAGGGTTGGCACTGAAAACTTAGAAATCCAGCGAGCAGCATTCTTTAGGAATAAGTCGAATTATTAC
>JACCSX010000305.1 GCA_013812775.1 Tatlockia sp.
TAACTTGGCGTGTAGTCCCTGGTTCTATTTTTCTTATACTCATTATGATTTGCATAAGCTATCCCGACAATAATAGAATCGCTGATTCTATTTCGGGCGGATAAATGTTCGCTAATTTGTCTCGCTAATGCAAAACTGTAATCAGCATCTAATAAGTAAATAATTGGATAGTCTTTGTTGTTGGAAGCGTATTCTTTGGGTAGGCTGATATATAAATTATATTTAATTCCATTAATCTTAGAAGACAACTCTTTGGTTAAAGTATGATGTAAGATAATTTCATTAGTGTATTTTTTATCTGGCGCACAAGTTTGTATAATAGCCGATACGCCAGGTGATGCCATGAGATTTAAGGGCAAGCCTAAACTGAATAATGCGAGTATTTTTTTCATATACTAGCCTCGTAAGAACTTTAAAATCAGATCTTTAATTTGTTGCTGAGTTAACTCCGAGCCACGATAAAAAGTAATTACTATTTCATTGGCGTAACTAAAAGCCTGATAGCAAAATAGGAATAGAGCCCGTGTTATTAATAGAGCTATGTTGGATTTCATGCATTATTTTTCCAATTCATTAATCAAATAAAACAATTGATTCAGTGTCTCATTTTTCGCTCTTAAACTAGCGAAGGTTGAATGTTTTTGACTGTCTACAATGTGTTTCGTAAAGGTAATTACACGACCGTTTTTCTCGATCCAACCCACGAACCATCCGTGTTGAAATGGTAGTTTTTGGCTTTTGTCCTTTGTTAACTGTTGACCATTACCTGTTTTTCCATATAGTTTCCAACCACCTGCTAATTCTTGAATATATAAAATATCTTTAGTCATAGTGAGTGCTTTGGGGCTTATAGGTAATTTTTTATTGACTATTTTTTGTAGAAATTGAATTTGTTCACTGGGTGAGATAGCAAGAGAGCTTGATAGCCAAGCATGGGTTAGTCCATTATTCTGGCCTTGGTCGCCGGAAATGTCCTGATTGCCATAGTTAAATGCATCAACATAATTCTTAAATCGGGGCATGCCTAATTTCTGGGTTAAAACTTGCGAATACCAAACACAGGAATCTCTTATCCAGGTACGCGGATTATGGGGATATTTCCATACATTGAGATAAAGTTCGTATTCTTTTTTGTACTGCCATTCTGGATGAAATTCATCTTTTAATATTCCTGAGTCAAACCCCATAAGACTCAAGGCAATTTTAAAGGTTGAGGCTGGTGTAAAACGTTGGTTGCAATCTTTACCCTCGTGCTTTAGCACGGTTTGATTTTCCTGTACCAAAAAGCAAGTGCTTTGAGCCCATGTAGTACTGCAATATAATAGCGTCATACATAAAAATACGCTTAATTTCTTCATAACAACCTCGACATCATTTGAATTTATAGAGATATGGATACAGCAAATTTGCCGCATCCATAGGTGATTTATAGCTTAGTAATCTTTAGGCCATTCATTGCAACCTTACGAAATACCGGAGCAGCCAATTCCCCACCGGAGGTTAAAGTCGCTCCTTTTTTGATTAGATGACCGTCTTCAATTACGACCACCATGGCATAACGGGGCTCATTAACCGGTAAAAAACCTGCAAACAAGGCAAGATGTTCACCCTGAGCAAAATTAATATTTTCTGCAACTGTTCCTGTTTTACCCGCTACGCTAACACCAGGAATCGCAGCGAGTTTTCCTGTGCCATTTGTTACAACATTCTCGAGGATATGATTTATTGAATTTGTTGTTGATGCTGAAATAATAGGAGTTTCATTTCCTTTGAATAGATGTCCTTTGTTGGCAAGAATGGCATAGGATTTTGTTAGCGATTCAATCGTGACCGGTATATTCTCACCAAGAGAGGCCATTGCAAGTTGCAATTCATCACTTTGATTTGATTGCCACCAAGTATTCATATCAAAACCAAATTCAGTGAGTTTTTTACGAATTACAGGTGCTCCAGTCTCTTGGGAAACCTTAATCAGGCATACATTACTTGATCTTGCAATCGCTTGCGTCAGTGAAGTAGCCCCCTTACTGATATAGTAATCTGTGAATGTTTTCCCTTCTATAGAATAAGGTGAACGGCAATCATAGCTCTTTGTTTCAGAGCTATTACCAGAATCAATCGCTGCCGCTGCAATAAAAGGTTTTATTGTAGAGCCAGGGGAAAAAACACGTGAACTCCAACTATTCTGACTCTTATTCTTACTAGCTTCTGCAAATGCAATGACATCACCAGTTTTAGCATTGACGATTGCTATAACCCCTGATTTCGCATGATATTTTTTCACTGCTGTTTTAATTTCTTGCTCTGCAATATGTTGCATTTTAGGATCTAAATGGGATTTATCGATTTCTTTTGCCTTAGAACCAGTCAATGATCCTACTGCTGAATACGCGATACAAATTGGAGCCAAAATAGAAAAACCCACAAACGTTACCCCTAACAATAAGGATTTAGATGGTTTAAGTGGATAAGCTGATAGCATTGAAATTCTCCTAATAATAAAAGTACAGTCTTCGTTGTCTTTGCCCAAGGCCATACCCACCGTGCATGCAATTTCTCGGTTAGATGACAGAGAGCATTGAGATACTGTCTGTACTACATTAAACAGACATTGGCCATAATCATGAGCCGAAATTTTTGGTTGGCATGCAACCAACGCTTCATCACATGAAAATTCTTGTAATTCACTTAAAATACGGTTCCATCGGGTAACACCTGGATTACCACAGAAGATAATGCGTAGGGCTTCAATAAAATAGGCCCATAGGCAATCACCATTACGATGATGTTGGCCTTCATGAGCAATCGCAATCTTCACATTCTTGGAAGAAGAAAATAAGGATACTGGTAATACAATATAAGCTTTGTTAAACAAAACTACTGAGAAAGGAATATGGCAATGGCGAGAAACTTTAATGATTAATTTACCAGAAGTTCGATAAGGAACTGCTTCAGCTAATAACGATCTTAAACGACCCAAACTCAATAGTACTTTATAACCGCGAAATAAGAGGAGTAAACAAAACAAGACATAAAAAAGCTGAAAATAACTCGCATCGCCTATGAAAAAAGGGGTTTTTGATTCAGGAGTTTCTTGCGAAGGTTTAGATATTAATATGGGTTGGTTTACATACTCTTGCAAGGCATCAATGGATGCATAGTGATGCCGCTCAGGTTTTTGGTTGTTATTGACACAATGTACAATTAATGGGGAAATTACACAGCTGATTAATAAAAAGCGGGCCAATTTGAGTTTAAATGACGGCTGATTAGCGAGCCAACGACCGCCAATCACCCATGAGCTTACTAAAAGTAAACAATGAATGCTCAATAAAATTTCTAGGAATAACATACTTAAGCCTCTATCTGTTGTGCGGAAGTAACCAATTGTTTCAGCGCTTCCTCAATTGCTTGAATGTCATCATGTTGTAGCTTTTTAACCATCAAGAGTCTTTGCACCATTGCCACAGGTTCACCATCAAAAACATTAGTTACCATATGAGCGATACACGTGTTTTCATATTCAGCCTTTGTAACCATAGGAAGAAAAACATGGGCATAAGTGTTTTTTTGACAACCTAGAAATCCTTTTTGTTCAAGCACTTTTACCACAGTTGCCACAGTGGTATAAGCTAAGGGTCGTTCTTTGGGCAAATGTGAAACAATATCTTTAATCGTTACTTTATTAAGACTCCAAATAATATTCATTAACTCCAGCTCTACCTCTGTGAGGAGGCGATCCTGAGCAAAAGTGTTTGATCCTCTTTTTGGCGACATTTTTTCTCCAGAAACTAAATAAAACGTACTCTACTATATTTTTAGTAGATCCTACTATATAAATAGTAGGATTGGAATAGCTATAATTGAAATAACCACGACAGAACACTTTAATGTATTACCTTTAAAAACAGTGCCTTTTTCTATGGGTTCAGCTTGGTTCGGAGGGGCTGCAGATATCATTACCTATATAATTTGAAGAACTGTTGGCATCCAAGTTACGCGCTCTTTATCAACGTCGTAAAGGACGAGATTTATTTGATGTATAGTATGTAGTGGATCGTGAGTTAATTAATCTAAATCAGGTTTTTGATATTTTTTCTAATTATTGCAGGCATAACGAGGTAACGATCTCGGGTGAATATTCATAAAGAACCTAGAGCCGAAAAAGAATCATCGTGATTTTCATATGGATATGAGTGTTTTATTACCCTCGAAATTGAATTGGATTTCGAGACAGCGTACCAATTCGTTGTAGATAAAGTGATTAGCAAGACGCCATAAACTAAAC
>JACCSX010000311.1 GCA_013812775.1 Tatlockia sp.
GAGGGTCTAAAAAAAGACTTATCTTTTTTCGAAACTAATAAACCAAGATCTGCGTTGGGCAGAGAAAGTAACACATTAAAGATAAAACGATTTTTATTTTGAAAGCAGGCAACAACATAGGTATCCAGATCAACTGCTTGTATATTACAGTTGATTAGAGTTTCTTTAATAATTTGTTTTCCTGCAAGGCTATTAGCCTGGGTGTTATGTTGTTTGCTGATAACATTAAAACTTGCAACATATTTTAAAATTTCTTGAATATTTTTTGCGCTTTTTAGACCTTCTTTTAATAGCAATAATACAATGTCACCGATCAATATCATCTAAAAATTCCAAATTTGAATTTATTCCTTATTCTACACCTTTAACATTAAGTCAGAATTAACTCCGCACAGGACAAAAAATTCGCTTTGTGCCGGACAATTTTTCTTACCCCCCGTCATCTAAGTATCCCTACAAAATTTGAACAGGCTATTTGTAGTGAAAAAAAATGGTTGGTTATAAGAAAATCAGATACTTAACATTCATAAAATCAGACATATGCCAACCTATCTGATTCATGGCCGCTACGATATGATTTCTCCGCTGCAAGGGGCCTGGGAATTACACCAGGCCTTACCGGCTTCGGTTTCAAGAATCATCCGAGATGCCGGCCACTCATTCCTTGAACCAGGAATTATTGATGCCAGCAAAGAAATTTCAAAACAGGAGTTGGATGCGTCCTGAGTTAAGTGAACTTAAACTTTGATTTAATTTCCGTAAATATTTCATCCTTCAATTCTTTATATTCAGCAAAATCATGACCATTGAATTGGGCTACTAAATAACGACTTAAAGAATGTTTATGATGAGAGGATTCTTCGAAAGCATTTTCAAGATGCGAGAGAATTTCTTCATAGCTTGCCTCGGGATTATTAGCAATTTCCAATAAATCACGTGCTCTTTTTACCCCACTGTCGCCATGATACCAATGACTGAATCGGCTGAAGCCCCTTGTTCCTGTTGCCTTTAAATTCATCCAACCCAGGTAAGATGTTTTATCATCGATAGGCAGTTCGGTTTTTGGATTGTTAACTTTATCCTTACCTAAAATAGCAACATTTATTTTATCAATCAGCTTTTGACGAATGCTGCCTTGTTCCAATTCCAGCAACCTGTGTTTTAACTCATTGGAATCATCCCTATTCCACATCTCAGCCGTCTGATATACCGTGCCATGTCTTCCCTTTAGACAAAAATCAAAGGAAACTTCCTTAGCCTTAGTCAATAAATAGTCAAAGACTAATGCGGAATTATTATCTTTTTCATCAATACAGAAGACCATTTCGTGTAATAGGGTACAGGAATCTCTCTCATTTTCTTCGGAGAGTAATGATAACCATTCTTTATCTGATAAAAGATCTTTATTAGAGCCCTCAGAATTAAGTCCAAGCATCTCAACCACAACCTCATAGTTATGAAGTCGCAACATGATTTCCAAACCTAATCCTCTAATTTTTTGTTGCGTAGCTTTGTTATCGGTTAATGCGATAATTTTTTGTATAAATCTAAGATCTCTCTTAGTATTTTGTAAAACCTCACTGAACTTATCATTGTTATAGGGATATATATTTTTTAGTCCTTCGAAATGGACCCCTCCATATTTTTCGGAAGCCATAAAACCTTTCTTTATGGCGTCTATATGGTTCTCTAATAAATCAGGATTTTTTTCGACTAATTTGCGAATTAACTCTATTTGGCCTTTAGCAACCGCCTGACAGAGTAAAAAGCTTAAGTCATCCATATCAAGAGAACAGTCATGCTTCAATAAAGCGTTTACCACAGCAGTATGTCCGTTAAGTATCGCCAGGGTTAGTGGTGTTGTTGTTACCTTCGCATTGAAACAATTTATATAAGCCCCTTGGTCTATTAGAATATCAATGGCTTCAGGATTATTATAAAGCGCTGCCATATGCAGTGGTGTGCGTCCAACTTCATCTCGACTATCAACATCGGCTCCTCTTTGAATTAAGAGAAGCATGATATTAGTGTTATTCAATATAGATGCGACATGTAAAGGAGACATTCCATTATTAAAAAATTCGTAGTAATTAGAAATTATCGAGCGGCCATAATATTTTTGAACCCAGGAAGTATTATAATCTTTGGAAGAAACTTGAGCCCCTAAGGATAATAAATCAGGAACTACCTCTGGCCATTCTTGAATGGAAAAATGCAGCAAAGGAGATAATCTTAGATTATCATGATTTACTCCATGCTCCTTTCTATCAAATAAAGAGGGTCTAAAAAAAGACTTGTCTTTTTTCGAAACTAATAAACCAAGATCTGCGTTGGGCAAAGAAAGTAACACATTAAAGATAAAACGATTTTTATTTTGAAAGCAGGCAACAACATAGGTATCCAGATCAACTGCTTGTATATTACAGTTGATTAGAGTTTCTTTAA
>JACCSX010000268.1 GCA_013812775.1 Tatlockia sp.
GTAATCATAAAAGTATCAAGAACTCGACTAGCGTCTGCTTTAGTAACACCAGAACCACTTGCAATTGCATCAATCAATTCACTCTTATTCATCTTTTCCCCTATCAGTTATTCTTCCTTTATCCGAGGTGATTTATATAAATTAAATCCTTCTCGTTAAGTCTCACATCCTTGCATCGCCCGCCAGTAGCGGGCAACGGAGTGAAATATACCCCGGATTAATGGGCATGTAAATCTTTATTTTTATTTTTTTTAGAACTTTTGGTCGAAACATTCTCTTGTGGACCTGGCTCAGGGGCATTTACAATCGGGTTCCGTTGTAAAGCCAGCTCCAATACCTGTTCTATTGTTTTAACAGGATGAATAGTAAGTTTTCTTAAAACGTTATCAGGAATTTCCTCTAGATCTTTCCGATTATCTTCAGGAATCAGCACGTGTTTGATTCCACCTCGATGAGCAGCCAGCAGTTTTTCTTTCAAGCCGCCGATGGGAAGTACCTGACCCCGCAGGGTAATTTCACCGGTCATTGCTACGTCAGCGCGAACAGGAATTTGCGTTACCACAGAAACAAGCGCTGTACACATTCCAATACCGGCGCTGGGGCCATCTTTGGGTGTTGCTCCTTCGGGAACATGAATGTGGAAGTCATTTTTTTCATAAAAGTCGCTGGTTATACCGAAGGTTTTAGCGCGACTTCTAACCACTGTCATGGCGGCCTGAATAGATTCCTGCATAACTTCGCCTAACTGCCCTGTATGCGTTGTTTTGCCTTTCCCAGCCATCATAGACGCTTCTATAGTAAGTAGTTCACCACCTACGCTTGTCCAGGCAAGACCTGTAACCTGTCCAACCTGATCGAATTCTTCAGCAAGCCCATAACGAAATTTCTTAACACCTAAATATCTTTCAATATTAGCGCGTGAGACAGTGACTTTTTTTACCTTTTTACCTGTAAGTATTTCTTTTACAACCTTACGGCAAATAGAGGCTATATCACGTTCTAAATTACGTACACCGGCTTCTCGAGTATAATGACGTACAATTTCACGAATTGCAGATTCAGCAATGTTTATTTCTTCTGGCTTAAGTCCATTTAAAACCAGTTGTTTATTGACTAAATAACTCTCTGCAATATTAATTTTCTCGTCTTCGGTATAACCTGCCAGACGAATTATTTCCATTCTATCAAGCAAAGGCGCTGGAATTTCTAACGAATTTGCCGTTGCAATGAACATGACATCACTTAAATCATAATCCACTTCGAGATAATGATCATTGAAAGTATGGTTTTGCTCAGGATCGAGTACTTCAAGTAAGGCAGATGCTGGATCACCGCGAAAATCCATAGCCATTTTATCGACTTCATCGAGCATGATTAGCGGATTTTTAACCCCTGCTTTACATAACTTTTGAATAATCTTACCTGGCATTGAACCGATATAAGTACGACGATGTCCCCGAATTTCTGCCTCGTCGCGCACGCCACCCAAGGCAATGCGTATAAAGGTCCTTCCTGTGGCATTAGCAATGGATTGACCTAAAGAGGTTTTACCTACTCCGGGAGGGCCTACCAGGCATAAAATAGCCCCTTTCAAACGCTTAACACGTTGCTGGACTGCTAGATACTCGATAATGCGCTCTTTGACCTTTTCAAGACCATAGTGCTCTTTATTAAGTAGTTTCTCTGCTTTGCCCAAATCAAACTGAATTTTATTTTTTCTTTTCCAAGGCACGGTAAGCATCCAGTCCAGGTAATTCCGGATAACCGTGGCTTCGGCTGACATAGGTGACATCATTTTCAATTTATGTAATTCGGCGAGTGACTTTTCTTTGGCTTCTTTTGGCATACCTGCCTTATTGATGGAAGCTTCTAGCTGTTCAATTTCGTTACCTTCTTCGCCCATCTCACCTAATTCTTTTTGAATCGCTTTGATCTGTTCGTTGAGGTAGTATTCTCTTTGGCTTTTTTCCATTTGCCGTTTAACTCTACCGCGAACTCGTTTTTCAACGTGAAGCAAATCAATTTCACCTTCAATAGCAGCCATCAATCGTTCTAAACGAGTACCAACATCAATTGTCTCAAGTAATTCCTGCTTATCATCTACTTTTAAACTCAAATGGGCCGCAATAGTGTCTGCAAGGCGTCCAGGTTCTTCAATACTGGCTAGGGAACTAAGCACCTCAGGTGGAATTTTTTTATTAAGTTTGATGTATTGTTCAAATTGTGACATCAAAGAGCGCATCAGAATTTCAATTTCCTGCTCTTTCAAAAGCTCGTTTGCCTCTTCAATTGGCTCTAAAGTCGCTTCTAAAAAGCCGCTGTCGAGATTGTAAGAGGTGGCTCTGGCGCGCTGCTCTCCTTCAACCAGTACTTTTACTGTACCATCGGGAAGCTTTAATAATTGCAAGACGCTTGAAACTGTGCCTACATTATAGACATCTGAGGGGGTTGGATCGTCATTAGATGACTTTCGTTGAGCAACTAAAAAAATCCGTTTATTATCAACCATCGAAGCTTCTAAAGCCTTGATCGATTTATCTCGTCCGACAAATAAAGGGATAACCATATGCGGGTAAACAACCACGTCCCGTAGAGGTAAAACTGGTAATGGCGTTGACAACTCTTCATTTTCAGACGGCATGATTTCATTTTCGCTAGACATAATGAGCCCTTATTCAAAACGATAATCCTAGAGGAATAATACACAGCCTTCTTCTTGAGTTGCTTGCTTCTAAAAAGCAAACAAAAACTTGAGCTGTTCTATTGTGGTCAAAATCCTAACAAACCCTAATAGATTCAGTATAGCTGCCTTAGACATATTCTTCCTAAATCGGTCTTTCTGCTGCGAGCAGTATAGACCAGTTTAGAATTATTCTCTTCCACCTGCAGCAGATTGTTTACCATCCTCATCTTCATAGATAAGGATAGGGTGTCCAGTATTATTGATAACAGCTTCATCAATAACTACTTTTTTAATGCCTTCCAATGAAGGTAACTCATACATGGTGTCTAAAAGTATATTTTCAAGTATGGCACGTAAACCACGCGCACCTATTTTTCTCTCCAATGCCTTTTTAGCTATTAATTTTAATGCTCCATCCTTAAATTCCAGCTCTACATTTTCCATTTTCAAGAGCGCGTGGAATTGCTTGGTAAGTGCATTTTTGGGACGGGTAAGAATGTCAACCATGGCTTCTTCGTTTAATTCATGCAAGGTGGTTACCACCGGCAAACGTCCCACAAACTCGGGAATGAGACCATATTTTACTAAATCTTCAGACTCAAGGCTTTCAAGAATTTTTTCCATATCCTTTGGGTTCTTCTGATTTTTTAGTTGGGCTGAAAAACCAATACCTGATTTATCGCTGCGCTCCCGGATCACTTTATCAAGACCAGCGAAGGCGCCTCCACAAATAAACAGGATATTGGAAGTGTCTACTTGCAAAAATTCTTGCTGAGGATGTTTACGACCTCCTTGCGGCGGTACAGAAGCGATAGTACCTTCAATCAGTTTCAATAGAGCTTGTTGCACTCCCTCCCCGGACACATCACGGGTGATTGATGGATTGTCTGATTTTCTTGAAATTTTATCAATTTCATCGATATAGACGATACCTTGCTGGGCTTTATCCACGTCGTAATCACATTTTTGCAGGAGTTTTTGAATAATATTTTCAACGTCCTCACCTACATATCCAGCTTCTGTCAAGGTTGTAGCATCGGCCATAGTAAAAGGGACATTAAGTAATCGTGCCAGGGTTTGAGCAAGTAAGGTTTTACCAGATCCTGTAGGTCCAATAAGAAGAATATTAGATTTACCTAATTCAATACCGTCTTCTGTTTTATGATATAAACGTTTGTAATGATTATATACAGCGACTGACAGCACTTTTTTAGCGTGAGGTTGTCCAATTACATACTCATCAAGGAAATTAGAGATTTCTTTAGGCGTGGGTAAGCTTGCTTCAGCTTCTTCAGGCACATCTTGAGTTTCTTCGCGAATAATATCGTTACAAAGCTCAACACATTCATCACAAACAAAAACTGAAGGACCGGCAATTAATTTTTTTACTTCATGCTGGCTCTTTCCACAAAACGAACAATATAAAATCTTATCGCCATCGCCGTTACCTGTTTTACTCATCTACAAACCCCTTTCTTAGAGTTACCTTAAAAACAAGGTAATCTAGTAAAATTTTAGACAATCGAAAAAATAACGCCCGTAAAAATGCCAGATTGTTCGAAAGACCAAAAGGGCATTCTTATTGCTAAGCTGCAGCTATGGCTTCCCGATCGTAGAGAACTTTATCAATTAAACCGTACTCACAGGCTTGTGAAGCAGACATAAAATTATCCCGCTCAGTATCACGCATAATTATTTCTGGCGTTTTCTTAGTATGTTTAGCCATAATACAATTCAAGCGCTCACGCACCGCTAAGGTTTCGCGCGCATGAATCTCTATATCAGTGGCCTGACCTCTATAACCGCCTAAAGGTTGATGAATCATCACTCGTGAATTTGGTAAACAAAATCGCTTACCCTCCGCACCAGCGCAAAGTAAGAGCGCTGCAGCAGAGGCTGCCTGGCCAATACACAGGGTGCTGACATCGGGCTTGATAAATTGCATTGTATCATAGATAGCAAGACCGGCTGTTACCACGCCTCCTGGAGAATTAATATACAGGGAAATCTCTTTCTCTGGGTTCTCTGACTCTAAAAACAGCAGCTGAGCTACAACCAGGTTTGCCATATGATCTTCAACTTCGCCCAAAAGAAAAATAATCCGATCTTTTAAAAGTCTGGAGTAGATATCATAAGAACGCTCGCCTCGAGAAGTCTGCTCTACAACCATTGGCACCAAACCGCTGGCATTTCTTATCAGGTTTTCTGAATAGGCTGGCATCTTACTCTCCTTTAGTCTTACTATCCTTAGGGGGATTCATTAGATCATTGTATTTCTGGGCTTTCTCAATCAGTTTTGCATTTTCGCTGATTTTTTCGGCAACCATCTCTTCCATAACCAAAGCTTCGACTTCTCCTAAACGCTCTTTAGAACCGTGATACCAATCACGAAGTTCCTGAGGAGTTTCGTAGGCAGATGCAAACTTTTCGATCATCTCATTAACACGTTCTTTATCAGCAACAAGTTCATGTTTTTTAACGTATTCACTAAAGAGAAGACCAAGATGTACGCGACGTTTGGCCTGTTCTTCGAAAAGGGAGCGGGGGAAATCAGGAATTTTTTCATTTTCAGAGTGTTCATTGCCGAAGAGACGATGATACATATCATGTTTTAAGTGTTCAATTTCTTTGTCAATAAGCGCCATTGGTAAATCAAAGACATTAACTTCCATTAATTTATTGAAGATTTTTTCTCGATTTGTTGATGAAACACGTCGCTCAAGTTCACGCACCATGTTTTGTTTTATATCTTTCGTCAAAGCTTCCATTCCACCTTCTTTGATATTGAATTTATCAGCGAAGGCTTCATCTAAGGGTGGCAATTTTCCTTCCATCACTTTGTGTACTGTAATCTTGAAGGTTGCCTCTTTGCCTGCCAGTTCCTGATGACCATAATCATCTGGAAAATTAACTTTAATTTCAAAAGGTTTATCTTTTTTAGCGCCGATAATTCCCTCTTCAAAACCAGGAATCATTGAACCGGAACCCAGGACAATTTCATAGTCTTTAGCTTTTCCGCCTTCAAAGGGCTTGTCATCAACGAATCCTTCAAAATCAATTAATACCTTGTCATCTTTTACAACATCACGTGAAACTTCATGCCATTCTTTGTTTTGCTCGCGTAATTTTTCGAGCATTTCTTTTACATCTTTGTCTTTTACCTCAGCACGAATAACTTCAATTTCGGCATTGTCCAATTCAACAATATCGACCTTGGGGAATATTTCGAAAACGGCTGTATAGACGAAATCTTTACCTAATTCAATTTGCTCAGGCTCAACAGTGGGCGAACCGGCAGGAACCAGTTCATTCTTCTGCAAGGCCTCAAACAAAGTTGACTGCACCATTTCTCTGGCAACTTCTTCACGGACAGTGTGTGAAAAACGAGCTTTCACCTCATGAAGAGGTACTTTACCAGGACGGAAGCCATGAATTTTAACTTTGCGAGCAAGATTGCGGAGACGAAGGCTCACTTCTTCCTCTACTTTTTCGGTTGGCACCGAAACTGTTACTTTACGTTCCAAACCTTTCAAGGTCTCAACAGAAACTTGCATCTAGTCACCTCTCGGATATTGTAATAATTGGTGCGAAAGGAGAGACTCGAACTCTCACAGGTTACCCTACTGGAACCTAAATCCAGCGCGTCTACCAGTTCCGCCACTTTCGCAAACAGGGTGGAATTATCAAACTCTATGGCTTTCTTGTAAAGACTTGGATTAATCTTTAGAGAAGCCTTTATTCGGGGATCTGGGGTGAACGATGGGATTCGAACCCACGACAACCGGGATCACAACCCGGGGCTCTACCAACTGAGCTACGCTCACCATTATTCTTTTTCTACAAGATCGGAAATTCTGCTCAAAGGCTGGTACGCCCGGCAGGATTCGAACCTGCTACCCTCGGCTTAGAAGGCCGATGCTCTATCCAGATGAGCTACGGGCGCATAAAAAACTGGTCGGGGTGGAGAGATTCGAACTCCCGACATCCTGCTCCCAAAGCAGGCGCGCTACCAGGCTGCGCTACACCCCGACTTAACCCGTCCCAAGGACAGAGCGCAAATGATACTCGGAGCTGTCTAAGAGGTCAATAACCTCATTCAAATATTATTGAGTTGTTTTGACTGAGTTTTGCCCATTTCAGGTGGTATCACTCTATATTTTAAGCTAAGATCGGGTTTAATTTATTAAAAAAAGCTTCAATGAAAATACAGCTCCTGCCGCTTTTTGATAGTCTGACTCATTTTCATAAAAACTTTGAAAATGCAATTCTGCCTGCTCCAGAATTACAAAAGGATTTTTATCATAGTCTTAATTTTCTCAAAAGTTATACTGGGAGTGTTGGTACATTCAATAGTTATCGCCGTGAAACGGAGCGCTTGTTGCAATGGTGTTGGCAAATTAAAAAAGTGACGCTTTGCGAACTTAAACACGAGGACATTGAACTCTATGTTCGTTTTTGCCAAAACCCTCCACATGCCTGGATCAGCATGAAAAAGGTGCCGCGTTTTATTGAAAAGGAAGGACGTCGAATACCGAATGAGGAATGGCGTCCTTTTGTTGCAACCATTTCGAAATCCGCTAAAAAACTAGGGGGAGTAGCCTCCATCGAGGAATTTAATTTATCGCAGGGAGCGGTGCAGGAAATTTTTGCTATCCTAAGTACCTTTTTTAATTTCCTTATTGCTGAGGAATATTTAGTATCCAATCCTGTTGCTCTAATTCGCCAAAAATCCAAATTTATTCGTAAACGTCAGCAAAATGCGCCCGTAAGACGCTTAAGCCTGAAGCAATGGGAGGCCGTATTAGTCGCGGCAGAAAAACTTGCCGCGGACAATCCTGAGAAACATGAGCGTACTCGCTTTATCTTATCCTTGCTTTTTGGTATGTACCTGCGAATTTCCGAACTTTCTGCGAGTGAACGCTGGATGCCCACAATGAATGATTTTGCAAAAGATTCAAACGGCCATTGGTGGTTTACAACTGTCGGCAAAGGCAATAAAGAACGGCAAGTAGCGGTTAGTGAGGCCATGCTTGCCAGTTTAATTCGCTGGCGCCAATATTTAGGCTTAGCACCTTTACCTGCACCCTCAGATAATACACCGCTGATTCCCAAAATTAAGGGCTTTGGACCTATGAGTGACACAGCCCCTATTCGCCGGCTTGTCCAGCTTTGTTTCGATAAAGGCGCAGAGCAGTTACGAAAGCAAGGTTTTGGTGAAGAAGCTGATAATTTGGGTGCAGCGACAGTGCATTGGCTTAGGCACACCGGTATTTCAGAAGATGTAAAAACTCGCCCACGTGAACATGTTCGCGATGATGCCGGCCATAGCTCCAGTGCGACGACTGATCGTTATATTGATGTAGAAATGAAAGCTCGTTATCAGTCCGCTCGTAAAAAACAAATTGAAATTGATGTTGATTAAGAAGGTTTGAGGTCTACCAATTCAATTTGCTCTGTTTGCAAAGGTTCACCTAAAAAAATCTCCCCTACGGCTTGAAAGCGTTTGATTGAATCGGTAACTAAATAAGATATTTTGCTTTCTTTTTCAGTACTAAGAAGATTGGCCTCTGTAAGCCCCTGACGTAAGACTTTCGCAGTCTCGTCAGCAGAATCAACTATGGTAACCCCTTTTGGTAAAAGAGTAGCTAATAGCGCTTTAAAGACGGGAAAATGGGTGCAGCCCAAGAGCAGCGTATCTTCTTCGTGAAAATCAGAAAGATAATGTTTTAAGGTTTCTCTGGCAACTTTATTAGCAACCATACCCTCTTCTGCCAAAGCAACTAAAACAGAGCAGGCACGAGCGGTGATAGTAGCCTGAGGTAAATGCTCAGAAATCAGATGCTGATAAGCATTTGACGCAATTGTCGTTTCTGTTGCCAATACAATAATACGGTGATTCTTTGTTGCAGCAACCACTGCTGAAGCACCAGGAATGACCACTCCAAGTACAGGGATATCAGGAAGCATGGCTTGTAAATAAGGCAAGGCCGCTGTTGTAGCGGTATTACAGGCGATAACCAGGGCCTTAATCTGTCTTTCAACAAGCAGACGTGTCATCTGGATAGCATAAAGTTTGATGGTATCGGGACTTTTCGTGCCATAGGGCAGACGAGCGGTATCACCGAGATAGATGAATGACTCCTTTGGAAGGGCGATTTTTAAAGCACGGAGGACTGTTAAACCACCCATTCCTGAATCAAAGACGCCTATTGGCAAATTATTTTTATTCATAATATCCCTATTTTTTAATTCTTAGGACCACCTGAGCCTAGGGTTGGTCTAGTTGATTCTTCCTGCTCTAGATTATCTTCTTTTATTTTAAACAGCCTGTCTCTCATAGATGAAGAGGATGTTAAACTCTTGATATCTTCGGAAGCTTCTTCCATGGCTTTAGCATCGCCAAATTTTTTCTGATTGACATCTTTGATACCTTCCAACATCGTTACTACACGGTCGTTATTTTTAAATCTCGTTTCATGCGCTGAATCATCTTTAAACTGTCCGAAGAAATTCAACTGTGTTTTGGGGTCAAAATGTGCGGAAACTACTTTAAGCGCTTCCTTACCAAATTTCATATTTTTATCCATACCTATGAGCATTAAAGCAGTCCATAAATCTTTTGCAAATTCTGGATCGCTTGAACCTATTATTAACAGCGGTTTTTCTGCTGTAGGCGGACACGTTAACGATTTTACAAGAGCACATGCCATTTCCATAGCTTGGTTAACTCTCCCTTCCGGGGTTCTCATAACTTTATTGGCTATAATTTTTACAGAAGGTGGATAATCGACTGTTCCATCTAATTGAACTACTGGCTCAAGGCTTGTTGAAGAGTGCTCTTCAATGTAGGAACCCAAATCTTCCTGACGAGGATTGACCATATAACTAATAGTATGTTCTCTGAAATGATCTTTTGGAACTGCATCCACCACTTCGAAACAAGGTTCAGGAATAGCTATGTCAGCCGCTAGGCCCATGTCAGAATTTTTTGTAACAGGTTTAAAATCACCTGTCCACTCTGATTTAAAGTGCTTTTCCCTTTCAGAAATAGGATAATCTTCGTAAGAAGAGTTAAAAGAAGTTAGGTGAAGATCTTTTTTACCGGCTTTTGCTTCATCGATCAATTTCAATAAACCTTCCTGCAAAATAGGGTCCTCATGTAAACCTGCTCCAGGCTTACCCTTGAATATCATTTGCATGGCTTTATATCGGCCTAATTCCTCAATAACCTGTATCTTTAAAGAATTTAACTCACCTTTTCTATCTGAGATTTCATCGATGATATCCGGATCTATTCCTGAAGTTTGGCTTGGTAGACTTTCCAACTGGACTTCAATCGCATGAATCTGGTTATTAAAATGAGTAATATGATCATCACAGAGTTTAGAAAGTTCTTTTAACTTTTCCCCTAGTTGTAAGGCATGTTTTTTTGCAGATGCCTGAAAGGCTGAGTTAAACCAATAGTATGGGGTTATTTTAGTTAGTCTATCCAATCTTCTGGAGTCTAAAAAATCAAACAAACCCAACTGGGTTTCAGAAAATTTTTCTTTCATCGCATCAATTTCTTCTTGTTGCTTGTCAAGTTCCTCAAGATAAGTATTTTTATCTAATAAAATTTTCCGTCTAATTTCAGTTTTTAATTGTTCATACATTTTTGGTGTCAGTTGCTCATCCAAAGGCGGCTCAAATGGCGGACGTGCATCTGTATAATAATTTCTTCCTGGTGGCCCTTTCATTACTTTAGTAAACTCTGCCAGAGTTTTATATTCTTTGACATCAGTAATTAAGTTGGTAATTTGATTTTGTGTTACAGGTGTAATTTTATTTAAAGTTAATAATTTTGAAATAATAACCTTATCAGCAGCACTAGTTGAGGCTCGATTATAAAAAGTTATTAAATCCTGATTTCCATTATGTTGATTTATAATGGGATTTATTTTTGTTTGCTCGACTACAGTGCCATCATAATGCAGGCCAAAAGCTTGGTAAATGCTTGGTCTAATAGCCGATTTTTGACCTCTGGCAATTTCCTGAATCAGATCTTGATAATTTCTTGTGTTGTTTGCCTCAAGTGCTCTAAATGGATTTGCTCTAAGCATCCGATTAATAGCTTCAACATTGGCCACTTTTACAGTAACCTGAGGATCTATCTGGGCTAAAGTGCTGGCAATTGCATAATTTTCTATTCCAGAAAGAGGGTTCAGGTTTTCGCTTTCTTCAACAGCAGCCTTGATAAGAGCATCAGAAACCAAGTTTGTACCACCTAATATCCTTTCAATTTCATTTTTATTTTCGGCAAACTTTTGATCATATTCAGCTGAGTCTTTAACAAATTTATTCTCGACAGCCGCTAAGGCGCTGAGTGCCAGGGGATTATCTAATAAGGCTTGTTGTTTTGCTAAAGGTAAATTAGATATTAACTCCATTAATTTCGAATGCGCTCTACTAGTATATTTCAAGGCATTGCTTTGATTGAGCTCAATAAGACGTATACAAGCACTTTTTTGCACTTGTTCCATTGTTTTTTCATTGACCCATCCCGTATTACTTACATTAAATTTTTCATTGAGTTGTTTTTTAAATCTTTCTAAATCGGGGGCTTTTGCAAGTTCAGTTAATTTATCACGAGCAGGTGGCTGTGGAACTGGAATAATTCTATCTAAGGGAAAATTCCTAATCAAAGACTCTACTAGATGAGCTACGATACGTTGTTTTTCATTAGTTGGTAAAACTGACTCCGGACTATTACTTGCAATCAGACGCCAGATGCCGTTCGGAGTAGGTTGAGCAAAGGTGAAAGTATTAATATTATTTATTAAATCATCGTGGGCATTCGCTCCATTTGCTTTAGATAAATCCTGGGGTTCTTTTGCATTCTTGATTACTGCTTCCACTGCTGCAAAAGTACGAAGTTCTTTAGAAACTCCAGTATTAGGGTCTCCTGCTACAATATCAGCGGCACTATTTGAACCCAATAATGCTTGAGTATTATTAATCACTGCTTGAGGCGCTGCCGCATTAACCAGGCCCATTAAAATTGTATAATCATTCTGCTTTTGTAGTTCTGATTTAGCAAATGTGATGAGAGCGAGCTCACGAGCTTTCTGGACGTTATTGTTATCTGAAAAGTGCGTATTAATTGCAGCTTGGAGTGCAGGCGTCCCCGCTGGGAGATTTGCATGATAGGCTGCTTTAAAATTAATAGGTGTACCTGCCGCAATTAGCGCTTTCAAATGCTGCGGATTACCTGTTGATAAATTTTTGCGAATATGAGCATTAGCAATTATTAGGTTCAGATCTGCTGTAGCCGTAAATGCGTCATGAAAGTTAGTTTTATCTTTGTATTTTAGGGTGTCCTTTTCCGATAATACTCTTTTGAGATCTCCAACATTAGACACTTGCATTAAGGCGTCTAAAGTCGCGACATCATCGCATTGAGCAATTTGAAGATTAAGCGCTTGGGTGGCATAGGCTTGTCGTATATTAGGAAGTGAGTTGCCTGTTACAGCATAATTGGTATAAGGGTCAGGTCCAAATCCTCGTAAATCAGGTTTACTATTTAATAAATTTTTGGTATTGCTTAAGTCACTTGAACGGGCAATATTTTCAATGAATTCAATGTCAGCTATGCCCAGTTCTGTGGCTTTAAGAGCAATAAAACGTGCTCCAAGTGTGCTTTTAACTATATTCATATAGTCAGCTGGTGGAGCATCATATAGAGCATCAGCTGAAGGAGTTGCTATATCACCTAACCACTCTAAATTATTTCGGAAAATATCCGGGTCAAGTGCATTTAAAAGTCCAGGGCTAGCAGCTAGTACATACTCGTCTGTGAGAGATTGTGGATTTTCCACTAATAATGAAAGCCCTTTTTTAGCTGCAGTATGTCTGACATTTTGACTATATACTTGATCACGTAGCATCCCGTCAGTAATAGTATTTGCAGTCGCAACAGGAATATTGAAAATGTCTTTTATTGCAGCTGTAAAATCAGGTTGAGAGGCAGTCTTAAGCAAAGCATTTATTTTCTTTAGGTCAGTACAATTATTAATTTTTCTAATTAATAATTCTTGCTCTGCTCCATATTGAAGATCTTCCAAGTTTTCGACTGAAAGAATATTATCTTGTTCGGGATTCCAATTTTTAACTTTAAGGTTTTCACCTTCAAGTACGCTTGCGCCATTACCCTGAAAAAATTTTTCGCGAAAGCTTTTTTGACCGTCTGGACCAGCAATGCTTTGGATGATAATCTCTGTCAGTTGATTGTCGTTGGCTTTTTTGAGGGATAGTTGCGCACTTTTATAAGCGACTATATTAGTTAGGGCTTCAAAATTATTAAATAGCTTGGCATCATCATCACCCTCACCTTCAGCAACCAAGAAATTTACGTTCTCGTTAACATCTACATGGGCATTTACAGCATTACCACCTATTCCTTCTAATAAAGGAGACCAAAAAGTATGTTTTTCTTTTATTGCTTGCCTAAATTTTATTTTAGCTTCGGGAGTATCATAACCAGCAGCAAGAATAGCGTTTAAAGCAGCAATGACTTCATCTCGATTGGGATGATTATCCAAGGAATTACTATCTAAGAGGGTTCTTAATGATTCATTTATAGCCATTGCTTACTCCGTGAATTCTCTAATTTATTATTTAGTTTAAACTTAATATCTTAAGCCAACCTTAAGACTGCCAAATTTTTTGCTTTTAAAGTTAGGACAGGTAAAAGTCACTATATTTATATAGTATATCATGTTGAAGGTGGGTTTTAGATGAGAAGCTTTTACTCTCTTAGCCCCATCGCTAATAGCACCGCAACAAATATCCATATCAAGGTGATTGTTAAACCGGCAAAAGGTAAAGGGTAATAGGTTTTTCGTTTATACCAGATGTTAATTGCCAGAACTGGGAGAAAAGTCAGGCTCATGAGAACCAGTAGGCCTGCTGTTGCATTGGCGAATTTTTCGAAAGGTAGTATAGAGGCTATATTTTGCGTTAACACCAGGATCATGGCTTGCAACTTTGTCAGGCACCATAAGACTTCCGGTTCAAAATATACAAGTAGAAAGGTAACCAAAAAGAGGGGCAAAAGAAGTTTCATACCTGGAATTGACATGAGTTTTTTAATAGAATTTCCAAATTCCTTGGAAAAAAACACGGCAATTGCGCAGGCAAAAACAACTAAGGCTATCGTTGACATTTGGTCCATAGCTTATCCCCTTCCCTCTAAAGCTTCCCAGCGAGTTAAAAGAGCTGACAGCTCTTTTTCATCAGCGGCCAGTTTTTGGTTGTGTACGCTAATTGCCTGTGCATCTTGCTGATAAAAATCTGGCTCTGTCATTTTTGATTGTAAGGCTGCGATTTTTTTCTCCAAGACTTCAATCTTTAGGGGCAATTGCGAAAGCTCGCGCTGTTCATTAAAACTTAATTTGCCAGTACTGCTGCTACGTTTAGCCGATTTGGCAGAAGCAGATGCCTGATCCCGTTCCTGCTTTTTTTGAGTACGATAATCATCATAGCCGCCGATAAATTCACTAAACTTGCCTTCTTCCTCATATACTAGCACGGAGGTTACTACTTGATTGATAAAGGCCCTGTCGTGACTTATCAATATTAAAGTACCGGCATATTCCATTAACAGGGTTTCCAGTAATTCCAGGGTCTCAATATCCAAATCATTGGTTGGTTCATCCATTACCAGGAGATTCACTGGCTTTGCCATTAATTTTGCAAGCAATAAGCGGTTACGTTCACCGCCAGATAAGGTTGAAACAGCCTGGTTAAAGCGTTCGGGGGGAAAGAGAAAATCACGCAGATAAGAGGCTACGTGCTTTTGCTTGCCATTAATTGTGACGTAATCAGCACCATCACCTACATTTGCCATTACAGTTTGATCTTCATCCAATTGACGGCGCAATTGATCAAAGTAGGCGACCTCAAGCGAGGTTCCGTGACGCACAGTACCGGATTCAGCTGTCAACTCACCTAACAACAAACGTACCATTGTGGTTTTACCGCAGCCATTAGGGCCGATAATGCCTACTTTGTCGCCCCGAGTCAGTAAGAGCGAAAAATTCTTAAGTAAATTTTTGTCTGCAATAGAATAGTTAATGTTTTTTGCCTCAATGACAACAGAACCGGAACGCGCAACATCCAGGCTTAGCGACTGCACTTTTCCTAATTGCTCCCGACGCGATTTATATTGCTCACGTAAGGCTTTAAGTGCTCTGACCCGACCTTCATTGCGTGTGCGGCGCGCTTTAACGCCGGTACGAATCCAGACTTCTTCTTCAGCAAGGCGTTTATCGAATAAGTCATTGTGTTTTTGTTCACTCAAACGCATCGCTTCACGGCGGTCGAGATAGGTTTCGTAATTACAATCGTGACAATAGAGTTTACCGCGATCTATTTCCACTATGCGATTGGCAACCTGGCCTAAAAATTCGCGATCATGGGTAACTACCAGAAGACTACCCGTGTAAGTTTTCAAGTAGGATTCGAGCCACTCGATGGCATTGACATCTAAATGGTTAGTTGGTTCATCCAGCAATAAAAGATCCGGGGCTGCAATAAGTGCCGCAGCCAAAAGAGCACGACGTTTCATGCCGCCTGATAACCGGCTCATCTCAGCATTGGAGTCAAGACCCAGCCGGGTTGCCATCATTTCCACTCGAGGTAATAAATCCCAGGCATGCAGATTATCCATCTTTTCCTGACAACGACCTAAGGCGGCTAAATCATTATTTTCGTTTGATAGTTGGTGAAACAGAGCCATAACCTCACCGGTTTCGCCTAAACTTTTCACTAAAAAATGGTAGACAGATTCATTATTGGCATTCAGGGGCACTTCTTGCATTAACCCTGCAACTCTTAATCCATTTATCTTTTGGACTTGACCACTATCAGGCACTAACTCACCTTGCAACAGGCGTAACAATGAAGATTTACCTGCACCGTTGCGCCCAACCAGAGCAACACGGTCTTGAGGTTGAATTTGCCAATCAACCTTATCAAGAAGGCGGTTGCCGGCCAGATTTAAGATTACATTTTGAAGAGAAATTATACTCATACCGACCTATTAATTTTCAGATTACCGAGATAAAGAGTTAATGCTACCGTAAATCTGTGCATTTGACCAAGTTGTTGTCAGGAGCTAACTATACATCCAGTACCTACGGTTCTTGAGTTACGCAAATCTGTGCCAGGATTCAACCTACTAGTCTTTTTTAATAATTAACTGTTTATTTTGCTGCGATAGATTGAATTTGGATAATACATTCATCCCTAATAAAATCGTATCTTCATCTGAACCGGGAATTATTACTGCTTTAACATCAGTTAAATTAAAATCAGCGAAGCTTAATTGTTTCAGGCGCGTTAATGAACCTGTTACCTCTCCACTTGCGGTTTTGAGGGTCACTGTATAGCGTCCCTGTAATTTCAATTCTGTTGCTAATTTTTGCGGAACCGCGACCAGACTTGCGCCGGTATCAATTAAAAATTCTACTGGATACTCATTAATATGTCCTTTGACAAAATAATGACCCCCATTATCAGGTGAGATTGTTACTACACCCTGATTAACCTGATAAGAACCATGCTCGCCATCAGAGTAATATCGAAAAAATAAAAATAAAAGAACAAATACTATCAGCCAGGCAATAATAAACATTGAACGCCCGGCTTGAGTGTATTGTTTATCAGTCACAATACCATTATTCCATCAACCTCTACCTGCGCTCCGCGTGGTAATGCAGACACGCCTATCGCCGCTCTGGCCGGGTATGGCTCAGTAAAATAACGGGTCATGGCATCGTTGACTAAGGGAAAATGATTCAAATCGGTTAGATAGACTGTTAATTTGACAAGGTTGGCTAAATTCCCACCGGCAGCTTCGCAAACAGCGGTTAAATTATCAAAAACCTGATTGATTTGCATACGAATTTCTTCTGAGCAAAGTTGCATGGTTGCCGGATCCAGGGGAATTTGTCCTGATAAATAAATTGTGTCATTGCAGCGAACTGCTTGACTGTAGGTGCCTATAGCGGCGGGTGCTAATTCGGTGTGGATAGTTTGCATTAATTTTCTCCCTGCTTTTTACGATAAAGACGCATTACAACTTTGTTGGCACGCAAACGGCGCATCACTCGTGCCAGATGAGATCTGTCGCGCACGCTAATAGAAAAGGTGACGGCATTATGTCGTCCGTCTCTTGGATCCACGTTGATATTGCCAATATTTGATTCAGCCTCGGAAATAGCAGTGGCAAGCGCTGCGAGAACACCACGTTGGTTTGCTACTTCAACAGTGATATCGACCCAATACTCGCCCTCAACCTTGTCATCCCAGCGCAAGGAAATCAGTTGTTTGAGATGACCCCGTACTTGATTAATTTTAGGACAATCACTAGCATGCACAATAATTCCTCGCCCCTGCTGGAAGCGACCGACAATATTATCACCTGGAATAGGTTGGCAGCAATCTGCAAAGTGTACCACCATGCCTTCAGTGCCTTTAATAGCTAAAGGACGACTTTTTTCTGTTCTATCCGTTTCACTGCCATCCGAGCTCATAACCAGACGTTTGGCAATTACCATAGGCATCTGGTTACCAGTACCTATTGCAAAGAGTAATTCATCAGCGGATTTAAAATTTAAATCATGTAATAAAGCCTGTAAGGTTTCTGGCGGTACTTTAGCGTAATCGCTAGCCATTTCTGTGAGGGCTTGCTCAAGCAAACGCTTGCCCAAGACAATGGATTCTGCATGTTGCTGGCTTTTCAAAAAATGGCGGATATTGGAACGCGCTTTACCTGTGACCACAAAATTTAACCAGGCCGGATTGGGATGGGCGCCGGGTGCTGTAATAATTTCCACTGTTTGACCATTTGTAAGAGGAATACTTAAAGGAACCAAGCGTCGATTTACCTTGGCGGCCACACAAGAATTGCCAACTCCGGAATGAACTGTATAGGCGAAATCAACGGGAGTCGCTCCCTTTGGTAGCTCCATAATATGGCCTTTGGGTGTAAAAACATAAACCTCGTCTGGAAAGAGATCAATTTTGACGTTTTCTATAAATTCCAATGAACTACCGGTAGAACGCTGCATTTCGAGCAGGCGTTGTACCCATTCTCGCGCTCTAAGTTGCGCTTCATTCACTTCCAGGCCAGATGATTTATAAATCCAGTGCGCTGCCACCCCATTTTCAGCAACCTTATCCATATCGCGGGTACGAATTTGTACCTCTAGCGGTACACCAAAGGGACCAAATAAAGTGGTATGAAGGGATTGATATCCGTTTGCTTTGGGAATGCCGATATAATCTTTAAACCGCTGTGGTACTGGCTTATAAGTACGGTGTAAGGCACCTAAAACCCGGTAACAGGCATCAATGTCTTCTGTAATTACTCGAAAGGCAAAGACATCTGTTATTTCTGTGAAAGAGGCCTTTTTCTGGCGCATTTTGCGATAAATACTGTAGAGATGTTTTTGCCTGCCAAACACATGTTCGTAAGGTATGTTGAGCTGATGCAAGGCCGACTCTAAATCCTGCTCAATTTTCTGGGTTAATTCACGGCGGTTGCCACGCGATTTTTCAACAGCGGATTTAATGGCGCGATATCGCATGGGGTAGAGTGCCTGGAAACCCAAATCCTCAAGACCGGTGTAAATAACGTGCATACCCAGGCGGTTTGCGATAGGTGCATAAATTTCAAGGGTTTCAATAGCAATTCGTCGTCTTTTAACAGAAGGCATTGCGCCTAAGGTGCGCATATTATGATATCTATCGGCAAGTTTCACGATGATGACTCTGATATCTTTTACCATTGCGAGCACCATCTTACGGAAATTTTCCGCCTGGGCTTCTGCGCGTGATTCGAATTTAATCTTGGTTAGCTTAGTCACACCATCGACTAAGGCTGTGACATCTTCGCCAAATTGCAGGGTCAGATCTTCTTTAGAAATGGAGGTGTCTTCAACAACATCATGAAGCAAGGTTGCCATAATAGTCTGATAATCCAGACGCATACGCGCCAGGATTAATGCTGCAGCAACAGGATGGGTAATATAGGCTTCACCTGAACGACGCATCTGACCATGATGTGCCTTTTCAGCAACCACATAGGCCTGATAGCATTTTTCAATAAGCGGCTGTTCAAGGTAGCATTTAAGCTCTTCGTCTAACTCCTTAAAGTAGCTCACGCGATCGACCCCTTTACATTCAACGACCTTCACTTAGGCTTTAGCCCTCATTTTAACCATAGACCCCAATAAGTCCTGATGCTTAATTTACAAGCAGAAGGCTCCTTGTGTAAAAGAAAGAGATCTTAGCTATTCATCTCGAATTCGTCGCTTGACCACTTATCCATCTCAGTGAGTCGAAGGCAGGGATTCGTTAAATGCGCATTAGACCTAATCTTCTTTAATAATATCTCGCGAAATTAATCCAGCTGCTATCTCACGTAGAGCAACTACTGTGGGCTTATCATTTTCCCACTCAACCAAGGGCTGCTCGCCTCGAACCGCTATAGCCCGTGCGCGTTTTGTAGCAACCATTACTAATTCGAAGCGGTTCTCCACATGTTCTAAACAATCTTCAACAGTCACACGTGCCATAAGAATTCTCCAAAATTAAAGTAATTTGTAGTCAAAAACATTCTATTTTACTGCGATGCCAGCAGGAATGAAAGTAATTTTCGTTGTAAGCTCTTCTGACGCGTCATACGCAGACGATTTGAGATAACAATTGCCTGTAATTCCATACCAGCTTTGGCAAAATCATCGTTAACAATCAGATAATCAAATTCAGCAAAATGACTTAGTTCATCCTGCGCCTGTTGCATGCGCTTATCAATCACGTCGTGATTATCCTGACGTCTATTAAAAAGACGTTCTTGCAAAATATCGAGCGAAGGAGGCAGAATAAATATGGATACTGCCGTGGGGAAAATCTGCCTGATTTGCTGTGCGCCTTGCCAATCGATATCCAAAATAACATCAATACCTGCTTGCAAGCGAGAATTAATCTGGGCAACAGAGGTGCCGTAATAATGATTAAATACCTGAGCGTGCTCAATAAAAGCATCAGCTTCTATCATTTCCACGAATTGCTGCTGGGAGATAAAAAAATAATCAACAGCCTCTTTTTCACCAGGACGCATTGCCCGCGTAGTATGCGAGATGGATACCTCTATATTATCCAGGATACTAAGTAGCTGTTTAACTAAACTGGTTTTTCCTCCCCCTGAAGGAGCGGCAACTATTATTAAATTACCTGGATAACAGTCAACCATAATGATCACTCTATATTTTGAATTTGTTCACGCATTTGTTCTATCAGTACCTTCATTTCAACAGCACTTTGAGTCAATGCAACCGAATCCGATTTTGAACTTAGGGTATTGGCTTCCCGATTTAATTCCTGCATTAGAAAATCCAAACGACGACCAGATGACTCAGCACCCTTCAAGTTCCTGGACACTTCAATAAGATGGCTTTGCAGTCTATCTAGCTCTTCGCTGACATCCATACGAGCCAGCAAAATCGCGATTTCTTGTTCTATTCGAACATTTTCCACTTCTAGCTGTAGCGCAGACAGGCGAGTCAATAACTTGTTCTTCGCTTGTGTTGCATTAAAAACTGCCAACTGTTTTGCGCTCTTAATCTCTGACTCTAATTTTTCCAGGCGCAAAGTTATATGTTCCTGAAGGGCCAGGCCTTCTGTTTTTCTTACTATTATTAATTCGGTTAATGCTTCCTGGAATAATTGCTCTGCTTGTTTAGCTTGAAGCTCCAAATCCGACTGCGTGATCTGAACTACCCCAGGCCAGGTAAGAATTGCAGTCAACGATAAATCATTAGCCAAATTTTTTGACTCGGCTAATCGATTGCCAGTTTCAATCAAACCGGAAACCAGGCTTTCATTAACCGCCATCGACTGACTACCAGTTGTTAAATCTTGAAATTTGAGCTGACATTCTAATTTTCCACGACCTAATTTACCACGCATCATAGCTCGCAATGAAGTCTCTAAAAATCGATAGGCTTCTGGCAAGCGAAATGATACATCGAGGTAGCGGTGGTTTACTGATCTTATTTCCCAGCAGAAAATACCAGAGTCAAGTTGTTTCTGAACGCGGGCAAAAGCCGTCATGCTATGAGTCATAAAAGTACTAAGAATCCACCGTAGGGCGACTATAACCTATATTTGTCCAAATGCAAGACTCGATAGAAATTTCCCTTTTACATTAGTACCAGGTGCATAGTCTCTTTGAAAGGTTTATACTTGCCCGTTTTATTTTCGAGGAATACCTATGCGCCCCTCTAACCGAGAAGCCAATCAATTACGCCCCATAAAAATTACCCGCAACTTCACCAATCATGCTGAAGGCTCTGTTTTAGTAGAATTTGGCCAGACTCGTGTCTTGTGTAACGCTTCTGTTATCGATGGAGTACCAAGATTCCTCAAAGGCAAAAACCAAGGCTGGATTACTGCTGAATACGGCATGCTGCCACGCGCTACTCATAGCCGTTCCGATCGTGAAGCAAGCAAAGGCAGACAAGGCGGCAGAACACTTGAAATTCAACGTCTCATTGGTCGCTCTCTTCGTACTTGCATTGATTTAAAAGCCTTAGGCGAAATCACTATGACAATCGATTGTGATGTTATTCAAGCAGATGGTGGCACACGTACCGCAGCCATTACTGGTGCTGCGGTAGCGATGAAAGATGCTCTTGACTGGATGGTTACACGCGAAAAAATTCGTAAAATACCAGTCTTTAATTATGTGGCTGCGGTTTCTGTGGGTATCTATCGCGGTCAACCCGTACTTGATCTGGATTATGCCGAAGATGTGCTAGCTGAAACTGATATGAATGTCGTGATGAATGCAGAAGGCCATTTTATTGAAATACAAGGGACTGCCGAAGATAAATGCTTTACCCGCGAACAGCTAAATAGCATGCTTGCCTTGGCTGAGGGCGGTATTTCTGAGCTGATTGAAATTCAGAAAAATGCCTGAGTCTTGCTCAGGTAAATTATATTATAGGGGGTAGTATGACTATTGCTGGCCAGTTGCAGCAAATTCAACAACTTATCTCTAAAAGCGCAGAATCCTGTCAGCGTTCCGCTGCAGAGATTCATCTCCTGGCTGTCTCTAAAGGGCAGCCATCGAGTGCAATACGTGAAGCCTTTGCAGCTGGCATCACCAGTTTTGGTGAAAGTTATTTGCAAGAAGCGCTGGCAAAAATTCAAACCTTAGCTGACCTACCTATCAATTGGCATTTTATTGGCCCGATTCAAAGTAATAAAACCCAGGGTATCGCTCAAAATTTCAATTGGGTTCATAGCGTAAGTCGCGAAAAAATTGCACATGATCTTGCAAAATATCGCCCCAATCATTTACCGCCCTTGAATATTTGCCTGCAGGTTAACCTGGATGATGAAGAAACAAAATCCGGAGTTTCAGCAGCGGAAATTGTTAAACTTGCCTTGAATCTGAGCCAAGTGCCGTCTTTACAATTGCGCGGTTTAATGGCAATTCCTAAACCCTTGATAAATGAGCAAGAGCAATATGAAAGTCTGGAGCGCCTGCCAAAATTATTGAAACAACTCAACGCTGAACTTCATTTATCAATGGATACACTTTCCATGGGCATGAGTCATGATTTAGTAGCGGCAATTCGGGCAGGGGCAACAATTCTGCGTATTGGTACAGCAATTTTCGGTGAACGCCTAAGAACTTAAGGTTAAGAGAATGAATATTTGTTTTATTGGCTTTGGTAACATGGCAAAAGCAATCGCTCAGGGCCTCTACAATCATGGCAGCAATTATCAAATCACAGCTACAGCCCCTTCCCTTAAAAAGGGTCGAACCGCTGAAGGGATAAACACCGAGCCTGATAATTTAGAGGGCATTAGTAATGCAGATTTAGTCGTTTTAGCGGTTAAACCAACAAAAATGGCTACTATTTTAGCTCAGATCAAGACCAAACTTCCTAAAAACTGTTTACTAATCTCTGTTGCCGCGGGTTTGACTCTTGACTGGTTAGAGCAGCGTTGTAGTGAAGAGCAGGCCATTGTGCGTTCGATGCCGAATATTCCTGTCATGGTAGAAAAAGGCGCTACTCCTTTAATTGCCAATCGCCATGTGAGTGAAGAACAAAAGCGCTGGGCAGAAGAATTTTTCCTCTGCTCCGGTATTATCACCTGGACTAACAATGAAAATGATATTGATGCATTTACTGCTTTATCAGGAAGCGGACCTGCCTACGCCTTTCTCTTTTTAGAAGCATTAATAGACGCGGCTAAAAAATTAGGCATCAATGAAGAGCTTGCTAAATGTTTTACTTTACAAACTGTAGCTGGTGCTATAGAAATGGCTGCTAACTCTGAGCTTGCAATCTCTGAATTACGAAAAAAGGTTACTTCTCCCGCTGGTACAACAGCAGCAGCAATCGCTATACTCCAGGAGCAAGGATTTACAGAATTACTTTTTAAAGCAATGGACGCTGCGCATACACGTGCCAGAGAACTGAGCAAAAGTTCTTAGGGACCTTGATTTGATTTAAAGAACTATTTTGAGAGGGTACAATGTCAGGTTTTATCGCTGTTGGTCATTTTTTAGTAACACTTTTATTTAGTTTAATTTTGTTCCTGTTATGGGCACGAGTATTTTTACGTTATTTTAAAATAAGTTCCTTACATCCCATCAGTCAGACGATTAATACTTTTCTTGATCCCTTTATCAAACCAATTGCAAACCGGATTCAGACGAAAAACAAAAAACATTCCCCCTACGATTGGGCTTGTTTTGCACTGATCGTTATAGTTGAATTTGTTAAATATATTATCCTCGGCTTTCTACTCTATAAAACAATGTTACCTTTGAGCTATTTGATTTTATTTGTAATAACCGATTTAGTTGTCCAACCGTGTAACCTGCTTTTTTATATGTTATTGATTCGCGTAATCATGAGTTGGGTCAAGCCAGATTGGAGGCATCCCCTTGAAGAAGTCATTAGAAAAATCACTAACCCAATTTTAGCCTTTGGCCGCAGTATAGTGCCAGATATTTCCGGCTTTGATTTTTCACCTTTTATTATTTTAATCCTTTTGAAAGTAATCACTCTGTTTATGACTGCATCCTTACCTCTAAGACTTGTTTAAATCGAAGCCAGGCCGTCTTTTAAACAGACGGCAAAAATTAATAAGAAGACTATACTTGGATCAAGTCAAGGCCATTATGGACAGCTCATGAGTATACGAATTGCTCTAGCCTTAGGATTAATTTCCTTCTCCTTCAATTCAATAGCAGGTGTGGAATCTTACTATTGCCCGCAAAACCACCGCTATATTAACCTTGGCATGACAACTGATGATGTGTTAGCTGCTTGCGGGCAGCCCCTAAGTCAGCAACAGTCAAATCGCCCAATAATGCAAAAAGTACAAGTCCAACAGCTCATGTACAATAACATGGGAAGCGAGAAAGTATTTTATGGCGTATGGGCTATTAATACAGGTCACAACGGTGGGGCACAGTTACAAGTAGATATTGTGGATAATAAAGTGCGGTCGGTAAATATTAATGGCTCCGGTACTAATGCCTTCTCTATTTGTGGAGGAACTAGTATCCAGGCTGGTGATCCCGCCTCCAAAGTCTATGGGGCCTGTGGAAATCCTTCTACTGTTAATAACACCTTTATTAATCAACCTTTACAATCTAATGCAAAAACACAGATCTGGATTTATCAGCCTAGCCAATATCAGTCACCAATTACCTTGACATTTGTCAATGGCAAACTACAATCCATCGAATAATTTACAGACTGGAATAAAAAATGAGCGACACAATTGATGATATAACGATAGCCTTTAGTGATGAAGGAGTTGAAACGACCAAGGAACTGAGCAAACATGTTTTATCAAAAGGCGCTTGGACTACTATCATGTTCCGATATCAGGATTGGGATAAAACCAAACAAGTCTATGGCCCTGTTAAATATTCCATCAGACGTTATCAAAAACGTAATAATCAATATTGGCAAAAATCCAAATTTAATATTTCCAGTGAAGATCAGGCCCGTAAGGTTATCGAAGTGTTAACAGGCTGGTTAGCGGAAGATAAAGCTTAAATTTCTCCCATGTGCCCACCCATTCATATTTGACTAATTAATCATTCCCTACGTTCCGCGGGGTGTCCGCGGAATCCAATTGGTAAATCTATAGCCTGGATGTAGGCGTAAGAAAATTTTTTTCCTTAACTTATCGGCTCTAAAATCTAGATACCCCAATTTTGAAATTTCGCTCAAAGTGATTTATAATCTACCGTTACTTCCTCTAGGCATTCACTGCATGAAATTCCGCTTAATTGCATTAATATCGACCTGCCTGATTCTTGTTTTTACTGGGTATTTATTTAGTACCCATCATAAAAAAATAAATTCCAAATCAGCTGAACCAAAGGCAATTATTGTAGAAACCGCACCAGTTACTGAAAAAATTTTAGCAGAACATTTTCAAACCTTGGGAAGCCTTGCCAGTACCGATAACATTGATATCAGCTCTGAATTAGCCGGACAAATTTCCGAGATCTATTTTACACCCGGTGCTTTAGTACAAAAAGGCACTTTATTGATTCAACTGGATGATACTGTTTTAAAAAGTCAGTTAGCAAGCGCTGAAGCTAATTTGCTTTTAAGTGAAACCAATCATAGCCGAACAAAAGAATTAGCAAAACGATCTGTTGCTTCTGAACAAGCCCTGGATAAAACCTTGGCTGATCTGCAAGAAAAACAAAATACCTTCAAGGTTAAAAAAGCTCAGCTTGAAAAATTAAGTCTCCGTGCTCCTTTTTCTGGAACTTTGGGTTCAAGGCAGGTAAGCGTTGGTCAATATGTAAAAGTTGGGCAACCCTTGGTTCGGCTGGTGGCCAATCAGACCCTGCGAGTTGAATACCATTTGCCAGAACGCTATTCGCCAAAACTCCATCTGGGTCAAACAGTGAGAATCCGTTCAGATGCCTTTCCTGATAAAACCTTTGTGGGAGTTATTAATTACATCGACCCGGCTGTTGATAAAGAAACTCGGACTATTGCTGTAGAAGCATTAATAGATAATCAAGAGCGTCAGTTATCTGCAGGATTGTTTGTTCGTGTTAGTCATCAGTTTGGTGACCGCAGAATGCGGCTGCTTGTGCCTGAGGAAAGTTTGATTCCAACAATTAATGGTCAGAGAATTTTTGTTTTACGTGGAAAAAAAGCAGTTGCAATCAAAGTCAAAACCGGCGCTCACCATGCATCAATGACCGAAATTTGCTCTGGCTTAAAATCAAGCGACATTGTTATCATTCGAGGCCAACATAAATTGAAAGAAGGTAGCCGAGTAATTAATGTTCATCCAGGCTAGGACGATATTGTGAATTTTCCAGAACGTTGTATTCAACGCCCTGTTTTTACCATTGTTTTCACTTTCATTCTGGTGATTGCCGGTTTAATCCACTTTGGTAAATTGCCGCTTCGACATTTACCGAATATTGATAAGCCAATTATTCATATTGCTACTGATTTTGAGGGCGCAAGTCCTGAGCTAGTAGAAAAAGAGATAACTATTCCCATAGAAAATGCTATCTCAGGAATTTCTGGTATTGATTCGCTGCGCTCAACGAGCCTACTTGGTAAAAGCCGAATCAATATTGATTTTCAATTAGGCGTTGATATTAATGAAGCTCTAAGTGACATTCGCAATAAACTCTCTGCCCTACAGGCCAAACTGCCTCAAGACAGCCACCCGCCAACTGTCAGTAAAAATGATGCCGATGCAAATCCCGTAGCCGTCATTGGTTTTAGTGACAAATCAAAAACACCATTAGAAATTACTGACTATGTAACTCGAAATATCAAACCCATTTTGCAGGAAATAAAAGGGGTTGGCGAGGTGACCTATCACGGTGGCCGTGATTATGCCGTTAAAATTGCTCTGGACCCAGTGAGAATGGCTGCGCACCAGATTACTGTTGCCCAGATTAAAAATATGCTTATGCAGCAAAACATTGATGTACCCAGCGGCCAGATTAAGAGTGCAAATCGCTATTATACCGTTGTCACTCATGCCCGCTTGCAAGATGCCAAGCATTTTTCTGACCTGGTTATTTCACAACACAATAATCAACTGATTCGTTTAGCTGAGGTTGCCAAGGTGACTGTGGACAGCGAAAATGAAGATAATTTATTAAGAATTAATGGCAAACCGGCAGTTGGCCTGGCAATCCTGGCTCAATCTACAGCAAATCCTGTTGAGGTTGCCGCGGCCGTAAAAAAGGTCATTGTTTCGATGCGCCAAAATCTGCCACCAGGTTTTAATATTCAGGTAGTTTTTGACTCGACTCGCTACATTAAAGAATCCATTCATGAAGTCTTTAAAACCTTTATTGAAGCTGTTTTGTTTGTGGGACTGGTTGTTTTCCTGTTTCTAGGTAATCTGCGCGCTGCAGTCATTCCTATTGTTACCATACCCATTTGTTTAATTTCTGCTTTTTGGCCCATGTACTGGTTGGGTTTTGAACTCAATACCCTCACTCTTCTAGCTATGGTTTTGGCAATTGGTTTAGTCGTTGATGATGCAATTGTAGTGCTGGAAAATTGCCATCGCCATATGCAATCTGGTCTAACTCCCAGACAAGCCGCGATTAAAGGCTCCAATGAGATAGTATTTGTAATTTTAGCAATGACTATTACTTTAGCAGCCGTTTATGCGCCAATGGGCTTTGTCGCCGGCTTTACAGGAAAACTGTTTCTACAGTTCGGTACAACTCTCGCCCTCTCCGTCATTATTTCAGGGGTAATTGCCCTAAGTTTGTCGCCAATGATGTGTTCTAAATTATTAAAAAATGAGGAGGGTCGTTATAGTCTTTGGCTGGATAAGCATTTTGAAAGACTTAGTAACCGTTATCAGGAGAGTTTGGATTTTGCCCTTAGTCATCCTCGCCGGTTAATCAAATACCTCTTATTTTTCTGCCTGATAGGTCTTTTTTGCTACCTGCATTTAGGCGCTGAGCTTGCACCTACTGAAGATCAGTCTTACATTATTGGGCCGATTTCTTCTCCTACCAATTCAAGTACAAGTTATACGGATCAGTACAGCCGTGAGCTTGAAGCTATTTATGAAACCATCCCTGAGAGAGCGGCCTATCTTACTTCTGTGAAACCTTCATCTGCGTTTACACTCTTAAAATTAGTACCCTGGGACGAACGTAGCCGTTCACAAAGGGAAATTTCTAATGAACTGAGTGATAAAATGCAAAAAATTACTGGCGTCAACGTCTTTCCAGTCAGCCCCAATCCCTTAGGACAGCGCGGTGGGAACAACAGCCAATTCAGCTTATCCCTATTGGGAAATAGTTCATACTTAAAATTAAATGATATTAGCAGCGAGATTGTAAAAGCATTGTCAGATGACCATAGGCTCAGACATGTGAAAAATAATTTAGCCCTTGATAGCGAGCAAATTGACATCGAAATTGATCGGCAATTAGCCGCGGATTTGGACGTAAACCTGGCTGATGTAGCAGAACTACTCTCGACTATGCTTGGTGGTTCCAATCCAGTTAATTTTAATTACGATGGCCAATCTTATAAAGTGATTTTGCAACTACAGCAGTCTGAACGCCGTGATGTTTCAGTTTTAAACAAGCTTTATGTTAAAAATGGGCGCGGTCGTATGATACCTTTATCAACACTGATTAAAATCAATAACACCATCGGCCCAGACAGTCTCCCGCATTTAAATCGTTTACGGTCAGCTAATATTACGGCAGAACTGACTCCTGGCACTCATTTGAATGAAATAATCACAGATGTCAAACAACTCTTAAAGGAAAAACTTCCCGATGATATTCAATACCGCTTTATTGGCTCAGTGAAAGATTACATCGAATCCTCCGACAGCAGTCTTTATGCTTTTTTGCTTGCTTTACTTTTCATTTATCTGGTTTTAGCGGCACAATTTGAAAGTTTTACCGACCCATTGATTGTGCTCTTCTCTGTTCCATTATGCCTGGTTGGTGCGGTTTCTGCGCTCTATCTCTTTGGAGAAAATTTATCAATTTATAGCAATATCGGTATGGTTACTTTGATAGGTCTTATTACTAAACATGGCATTATGATTACAGAGTTTGCTAATAAACAACTTAACCTTGGCAAGGAAAAACGTCAGGCCGTTATCGATAGTGCGCGTATTCGTCTGCGGCCTATCTTAATGACAACCTTAGCCATGGTTTTAGGCGCCCTGCCCTTAGCTCTAGCATCTGGGGCAGGCAGCGAGAGCAGACGGCAATTAGGCTTGGTTATCAGTTGCGGTATGGCGGTTGGCACTTTATTCTCCCTTTATGTTGTACCCTTTGCGTATTTATTGATTTCAAGACGCAAAGTTTTAGTACAGGGAAATGATGATGAAATTGCACTCTCTGATTATTCTGTTGGGAAAAGAGCCTAGGATTAACTTCAGCAAGGATAGTCATGACTTTTAATTTTGATCGATTAAAAATACATCTTCGAAATCATATTTTGCCTGCAGTTTTTTTTCAATGGCGGGCAAAATTTTACAAAATTCATGACGCAGATCTTTACAGGCCTACCTTTCAACCTTGGCGGGATAAAAAATCCCTATTCCACAAGCATTACCGCGAGATTCGCAATCATACACTCCTAGGCCTTGAAGGTGCCTGGGTACTTTATAATCTTGCTCAACAAGCCTTAGAGCTTCGTGGCGATTTTATTGAAGCTGGAGTATACAGAGGTGGATCGGCTCGTATTTTATGGCAGGTTTTAAAGGCAGAGGCTTCAGCAAAAGAACTGTATTTATTGGATACTTTTGAAGGAATGCCCGCAACTGATAAAAAAAGGGATCTTCATAAAGAAAGAGATTTTATGGACACTAGTTTAGAAACTGTTTCGGCCTTTGTAGGCAAGAATGAACGCATTAATTATGTTCAGGGCCTTATTCCGCAAAGTTTTATAAATTTAAAATCTGATGTCAGCTTTGCCTTTGCTCATATTGATCTTGATATATATGAATCGATTTTGAATGCCTGTGAATATATTTATCCGAAAATGAAACCGGGAGGCTTTATGGTCTTTGATGACTATGGGGTTCCTTCATGCCCTGGAGCACGCGTTGCAATTGATAAATTTTTTGCTGATAAGCCTGAGATTCCGCTGGTTTTGCATACTGGGCAAGCTATTGTGTTTAAAATAGAATAGCTCAGATGTGATCATTTTTTGCCCTCAAACCTCTAATCATCCAGTTTATTATCTGAATAAGCAAATAATTTTGTTTTTATTATTTTAATTATACAGTCCTGCTATGACAAATATTACAATAGTAATATAGACCTTTTAAAAAGAAGCGGGGCTGGGTTATACACCAATCTTAATGATTCTATCACTTTAATAATTGGGAAAAATCTCCATCGTCTGTTAATGCTTCACAC
>JACCSX010000320.1 GCA_013812775.1 Tatlockia sp.
GAATAGGGTGAAAAAATGAGCCACGAATTCCAGCTTTGCAGCTAGAGTGCCAATTTTTTCCGCACCTTGCTCAAGATAAGGTATGCTAATGAACAGACAAAGCCATAAGGCCAGACAACACCCTATGACTAGATGTACAGGATTAAACAATGTTTTCTGTGTTAACTTTGAAATAACCATTCTTTACTCTAGATTACCGACCAATATATTTCTGGCATTTAAATACTTTCCGTGGGGCTTTATCATCACCAGTTCGTTCATTAGTCACGAACATGGCATGTTACTTTTAAAATATAACGTGGTCAATCCGAATGTAGATGCATCAATAATCAACCAATTAACCCCCATGGGCTAAAATGGAGCCTCTTTTCCTAATATGTCTTTAATCCAGTACATTTCATTAAAATTATTAGCTGGAAAACCAGTACATAAATAAAGATTTCCAAAACCCTGCTCATATAATTCCTTTGCAAATTCCTGACCAGAAAGATTACAACCTAAATCTGAATCAATATAGATAGGTATATCTTTTTCTTAAGACATTATTTCTGATCTAAAAGTCGGGATATCATTAAATATTTTAACCTTCTTTTCTACTTTTTCACCATGAAGAACCCAGGCATCAGTCAGAGAGGGGTTGTCATCCAGGAAAATTAAATCTACTTTTTTTGCAGTTTCTTGAGTAATACTGACAGGTTTGGGGAATATTGATCCAGATTCCTTAACCATTTAATGTAATTGATGTCCTCGTTGAATCTTTGCTGTTAATTAAAATCACCCGCACATAGAGTTTTGGAATTATTTTAACACCCATCATTCTGCTAAAAAAAAATCTAAACCCGTTTCGCCTATTAGAGTAGATAGCCAGAAAATAACAGCATTTCTGGTCTATTTTTTAATATTAAATATAAACAAACGTAAATTAACCAGATAAGAATTACACCAGAAACAAACAATTTAGGGTTTGCTTCTTTATCTTCATTTACTCGGAAATTCATAGTTGAGCTATAACCCGAACCGGTAAGCCATCCATCCCCGGAATATTATTGGGCATAATATAAATTTTGCATCTACCCAAAGGAGCTCCATTCAATTCTAATCCTTCAACAATCAATATATCTTTAAATAAAAGGGAATGGTGCACTGGAAGATTTTCTGCCTCATATGAATCAACGCTTATATAGTCATTTTGACTCCCTTCTCTATAAGCTTCCTCAGCTGCATCGGGTTCGATGAATACATATTTTTCAGTAAATTCTGCTTGCTTTGATAGTTTGGAATTTGCTGTTTTAAAAAAAACAAAATCATTTTGAGAAATCGATTCTTGGGATATTATAAATTTTTAGTAATAGACATTTCGGTTTCAGGCACTTCAATTATAAGACCAGAACCAATCAAAGATTGGATTGGGAAATCGGTACTGGTTTTGCCCCCATGAACAACGTGGGCCGGAAAATCAATATGGGTTCCAGTATGATTTCCCAAATGCATGTGACACAGATGAAATTGAGATCCTTCTTTTAGTGATACAACATCTTCAGTACTAAACCTAGGATCACCTGGATAAACCACTGTTTTAGGTGTAATTGGTGCAGTTAGATCGTATACTTGATCGGAAGATGATTTGGTGACATAGGTATTACCTTTTATTGAAGCGAAATTTCAAAAAGTATTTTTTACTTTGGCTTGGCACGCTGACTTCTTAATCAGCCTGACGAATTATAGCAAAAAATCATCATTTCTATTTAATCTGTCAAACCAAAATTAAAAGAGCGTTAGAATAACAAGTATCATATTAAAAGTAATAGATTTATTAGAAAAAGAGCTAATTGATAGAGGTAAGCATGAAAATAAATACCAGTAAAGAAATTGTCTGTATCGCTCACCTTGAAGCGAAAGAAGGCCAAAAAGAGAAGCTACTTCAAGTACTGAAAAGTCTTATTAACCCATCAAAAAAAGAGGTAGTGTTCAAATAAGTGTGTCAGCTCTTTAAGAATTGTTATAATTTTTACAAATAGGAGAGCTGTAGCATGAATAATAAAGAAATAGATTTAGCTAATTTTGATTTCAGTCAATTTCAAACCGAAGCAATTGAGCAACTGAAATTAGGACAGTCATTAACAGGTAAAGATGGTGTACTCACGCCACTCATTAAGAAAATACTGGAAGCGGCTTTAGAAGGAGAAATGGATTCTCATTTATCAGATTGTAGGTCAGATAATCTTCCTAATCGGCGTAACGGCAAATTAACCAAAACAATAAAGACGGACACGGGAAGTTTCGCGTTATCTACTCCACGTGACCGTGATAGTAGTTTTGAGCCTGAGATTGTGAGGAAGCGCCAAACCGTATTAAACGAATCCCTAGATAACAAAATAATATCTTTGTATGCCCTTGGCATGAGTTATCAGGCTATTGGTGACCATTTAACAGAATTATATGGTCTTGAAGTATCTGCTGCAAAAATAAGCCAGATCACAGATAGGCTTCTACCTGTAATTACAGAATGGCGTAACAGACCTTTGGAAACTGTCTACCCTATAGTCTTCTTAGATGCGATGCATTTCAAGGTCAGGGTTGATGGCAAAGTAAGCAGCAAAGCATTTTATTCTGTCCTTGGTGTTAATAAACAAGGGAAAAAAGACATATTGGGCTTATACCTTTCTGAAAATGAAGGCGCCCATTTTTGGCTTGGTGTGCTTAATGACTTACGTGCGCGAGGCATTGAAGATATTTTAATTGCCAGCATCGATGGCTTGAAAGGCTTTCCTGAAGCCATAGCTACTGTATTTCCTAAAACCGAAATACAATTATGTATCGTTCATCAGATCCGCAATTCCTTAAAATACGTTGTGAGCAAAGACCAAAAGGCCTTTATGGTTGATTTGAAACTGGTTTACCAAGCGACTAGCAAAGACCTGGCTGAGCATCATTTACTGGAGCTGGATGAGAAATGGGGCAAGAAATATCCAGCTGTTATTAAATCATGGAATGCAAACTGGGAGGCGCTATCCCAATATTTCAAGTATCCAGAAGCACTACGGCGGATTATTTATACTACCAATATCATTGAAGGGTTTCACCGCCAAGTGCGCAAGTACACCAAGAATAAAGGCTCATTCACCAGTGAAAATGCACTTCTTAAATTGATCTACTGTGCTTGTCAAAAAATTCTGGAAAAATGGAATCAACCTATGCATAATTGGGCACTTATCGCTTCGCAACTCCAAATATTCTTTGATGGAAGATTGGATTTAGAGTTGAGGTAAATCAGCGGCTGACACAGTTAAATGAATACTCTCAACAAGTTTATTGAAATTACATGATTTTATGGAAGCTCATGCACCTAACAGCCACCACCCCTTTTTCCACTATATTCATCTAAGTCCTTTGTATTTTTTAGACAACTTTATTTTGAAAATTTATGATATCCCTCCATTCTATTGGAGCTACACTATAAAGCCTGAGCAAAATAAATGGTATATGTCTAAATGGTTAAATCCACTAAAATTGATTTCATCTACACTTATGTTTTTACATTTTTTCTTTATAAACTGTTTCAACTTTATTTTTAGTTCTGAAACACCAAGAGAAGTATTTAAATGGGTTATTCAACTGCTGTTTTTTCCACTCCATTTAATAGCGGCGATAGCTGAATTTTCCATCGATTTAGTTCTAATTAGTTTTGATTCCTTGGTATTAGATCCTATTCGTTTTATCTATGAAGCAGTTGAGGAATTCATTAACCCAGCCGATTACCTTTATGTTCCTTCTGAGGAATACAAGGGCGTTCGAAATATCAGCCTTGAACGAAACGAGGAACGATTTCATAATTCTATAATTAAATCTGAAAACTATACTCTAAGTTATTTTTTTAATGATAAAGGTAAAAAAACCTATTTAGAAGAATCCAAATTTTACAAGCGTATGAAAGAAAAGAAATACTTTGCCAATACTGACAATTTTTCAATAATGTCAAAGGATGAGAAACGAACCCTATCTTTATTAAGTGATTGGAAAAAATTTCGTCAACTAAGTTTTTTTGCAAAAGAAAATGCCAT
>JACCSX010000013.1 GCA_013812775.1 Tatlockia sp.
GGGTCCCATTATTGCAGCAACAGATTACATGCGACTTTATGCTGATCAGATTCGACCCTTTGTTACAGCGCCTTTCACCGTGCTTGGTACTGATGGTTATGGACGCAGCGATACTCGAGAACGTTTGCGCCATTTCTTTGAGGTCGACGCTAAATTTATCGTTCTTGCTGCCTTGGAAGACCTGGTAAAACAAGGTGAGATGCCAAAATCAAGTCTTAACGATGCGATGAAGCGTTATAGCATTAATAATGAAAAACTAGATCCAGTGACTCTTTAAATTAAAGGTCCTAGGGCTTGATTAGAAATTTATCCTGGAAAAAGCAAAACGCTTTTTCCGGAATTATATAGACAACACTATAATTTATCGCTTTTAAATTGCAGTGTACCTGTTTGCTGAGGATAAGATGGCAGATGAGATTAAGATAAAAATTCCCGATATTGGCGGCGCAACAGACGTTGATATCATTGAAATAATGGTGAAGCCTGGGGACGAAATAAGCATCGATTCTCCTTTAATTACCCTTGAATCAGACAAAGCATCTATGGAGATACCTTCGCCACAGGCTGGAAGGGTAAGCTCTGTAAAAATTAAAGTGGGTGACAAGGTTTCTGAAGGTGATGTGATTTTAACTCTGGTTGCAGAAGAAGCTCAGGGGGACGCGCCCAAGCCTAGCTCACCTCCAGAGAAAAAACTAGACGAGAAGGCTGATAAGGCCGAAGAAAAACCGACTAAACTACCTACAAAAGAGCCATCAGCTACACATAGTCTTGAGGTTTGCATACCAGATATTGGTGGTGCAACTGAGGTTGATGTTATTGAGCTTTTGGTAGCTGTTGGCCAGCCTGTTAAAAAAGATCAATCCTTAATTACCCTTGAGGGTGATAAAGCAACAATGGATATTCCTTCACCAGCTGATGGGGTTGTCGAGAAAATTTCTATCAAAGTTGGTGATAAAGTTTCACAAAACAATTTGATTCTCACGCTTAAAACAGAAGAGACAGCAACGGCTAGTGCAGTCGAAGAACCCTTAAAAGCAATTGAGAACGAAGAGAAACAAGTCGAACAAGTGGAAGCGCCAGTGGTGCAAGCACCATTGAATGCAACTTCCTCTGAGGATAGTAGCAACACCAAAATCTCTGGCAGCCCCGCGGTTCGCCGCATGGCTCGCGAGTTTGGTGTTGATTTGGTCGAAGTGAAGGGATCTGGGCGCAAATCCAGAATAACCACGGAAGATATTAAACTCTATGTTAAAACAAAATTAGGTGAAAAAAGCAGTTCCGGCGGGTTTTCACTACCCCCTACACCTAAAGTCGACTTCTCTAAATTTGGTGAAATAGAAGTTAAACCTTTAAATAAAATCAAAAGGCTAACCGGAGTTAATGTTCATCGATCGTGGGTCACCATCCCCCATGTAACCCAATTTGATGAGGCTGATATTTCCGAGTTAGAATCGTTTAGAAAATCAGAGTCTGAAAATGCCAAACAAGCAGGATTTAAATTAACTATCCTTGCTTTCGTTACCAGGGTTGTAGCCAAGGCATTAGCCACCTATCCGCAATTTAACGCTTCCCTTGATGCAAAAGGTGAAAATTTAATTTACAAACAATACTGTAATATTGGTATTGCTGTTGAAACAGCAAACGGCCTGGTAGTCCCGGTCATAAAAAATGTTGATCAACTGAATGTTGGCCAAGTTGCAGTAGAAATGGCGCGTTTAAGCAGCAAAGCTCGCGATAAGGGGCTAATGCCAGCAGATATGAGCGGCGGTTGTTTTACAATATCCAGCCTGGGAGGAATTGGCGGAACAGCGTTTACACCGATTGTTAACAGTCCTGAGGTTGCGATTTTAGGTCTTTCACGCTCAATTATAAAACCTGTTTATGAAGCAGGGGAATTTATACCCCGATTAATGCTGCCATTGTCTTTATCTTATGACCATCGCGTTATCGATGGCGCCGAAGCAGCACGTTTCACGCGATATCTTTGTGACTCGTTGACAGATATAAGGCGAATTTTATTATAGAAAGAGGGAAGCCCCGCTGCCATTAAGTTAAATTATAAATTCACTAAGCCTATATCCCGCGGCTAAAATTGGAATCCTGTATTTCGCCGATAAATCGTGGAAAGTAGATAATGGATTTAAGTAACTTAAGAAATGACAGAAGGCGGCTCCTCTGTAACGAAAAAGAAATTGTAATTTAATGAGGCTTTGTGATGACTGGAAATATAAAAACTGAAGTAGTGGTATTAGGATCTGGCCCTGGCGGCTATACAGCAGCATTTCGCGCGGCAGATCTGGGGCAAAAAGTGGTTTTAGTTGAGCGTTTTGATTCCCTTGGTGGTGTTTGTTTGAATGTAGGCTGCATTCCCTCAAAAGCCTTGTTACATATCGCCAAAGTGGTTGATGAAACAGCAGAAATGTCTGAACAGGGAGTTAGCTTTGCCAAGCCAGAATTGGACAACAAAAAAATTGTTTCCTGGAAAAATTCAGTCGTTAATAAATTAACTGGCGGCCTAAAGCTTTTAGCCAAGCAACGTAAGGTTGAAGTTCTAACCGGTGTTGCCAAATTTTCTGGCACCCATCAGGTTACAGTAGAGGGTAAAGACGGCAACACCTTAATAGATTTCGAAAAAGCAATTATTGCGGTGGGATCAGAGTCAATCAATTTACCATTTATTCCTGAAGATCCACGCATTTTCAGTTCAACCGGCGCCTTGGAATTAGCCGATATCAAAGGGTCTATGTTGGTTTTAGGTGGAGGTATAATTGGTTTGGAAATGGCTACTGTTTATTCAGCTTTAGGTGTGGAAGTTACCGTTGTTGAATTTATGGAGCAGTTAATACCAGGTGCTGATAGAGATTTGGTGAATGTTTTACAAAAAAGAATGACCAAAAAAGGAGTTAAATTTCTCCTTAAAACCAAAGTGACTGCCATGGAAGCTAAAAATGAGGGTATCTATGTGACAATGGAAGGGACGCATTCCACTGATAAACCTCTGTGTTTCCAGCAAGTTCTAGTCTCAGTTGGTAGAAAACCTAATGGTGGAGCAATTAATGCGGACAAAGCAGGTATCAATGTCGATGAGCGAGGTTTCATCAAGGTAGATAAGCAAATGCGCACTAACGTCTCGCATATTTATGCCATTGGCGATGTCGTGGGACAACCTATGCTTGCCCACAAAGCAATTCCCGAAGGACGAGTAGCCGCTGAAGTTATTGCTGGAATGAAACATTTTTTTGAACCACGCTGCATCCCAAGCGTTGCTTATACCGACCCTGAAATTGCCTGGACAGGTATTACAGAAAAAGAAGCTAAAGAACAGGGCATTGTTTACGAAAAAGCAGTATTTCCGTGGATGGCAAGCGGCCGTGCTTTAAGTATGGGACGTGAAGAAGGTCTAACAAAACTGTTATTTGATCCCAAAACCAAGCGTTTACTTGGAGCTGGAATCGTAGGTGTGAATGCCGGTGATTTGATTACTGAAGCGTCCTTGGCTATTGAGATGGAATGTGATGTAGAAGATATTGCTTTGACAATACATCCCCATCCAACCCTCTCTGAACCAATGGCATTAGCCGCAGAGATATTTGAAGGTACAATTACAGATTTGTATATGCCTAAAAAGAAAAAAGAGTAGTGAGCGGTTAAAAATCTAATCTCGATCTCTTTCTTACAAGAGGTGCAGTGGACAATGCCTAGGCTATTTGTAGTGAAAAATGATTGGTATATAACCAATCATTTTTTCACTACATCTGTTCAAATTTTGTAGGGATTACCTAGGGAGAATCGAGCTAAAGTATTTGCAATTTTTAACGATAATTGTACATACCCTTTGAGATTAATATGAAACCTAAAACACGCCCCATGCAGCAAGGTGACATTGATAGTGTCTATGCAATTGAGACCGCGTCGCATCGTGCGCCCTGGTCCAGGGAGATTTTAAGTGACTGTGTTTTAGTTGGTTATGATTGCCGAGTGTTAGAGCTTAAGGAAAAAAAACAAAAACAAATAATCGGCTATGTTATTTGTCGCCACAGCTTAACGGTCTGTCATATACTCAATATCTGTATTTCTCCTTTCAATCAAGGCAAGGGTTACGGTACCCTACTGTTGAAATCAGTCCTTGATTCTTTGAGTTCCAAACAAAATATTAATTCAGTTATTTTAGAAGTTCGCCCAAGCAACCTCGCTGCTCTTGCCTTATATAAGAAATTTGGCTTTCAAGAGGATACAATTAAGAAAGGTTACTATATCAATGGCGAGAGTTTTGAAGATGCCATTGTTTTAAAAAAAACAATAACTTAAAGTGTGATCAAAATTAGAACATCTATGTCGAATTAAAAATAAAAAGAATCAAGATTTACCTATCAAACAAAGGTCTGCTTTTATATCTTAATAAAGGACAAGTGTAACCTGATGCAGGCAATCAGGTTCTCCTTACAAGTGTGGCCTTTTATGATGCCGTTATTTTTTAAGAAAACCTTAATTACGCTGCGCTACATCAAGGTACATTTATTTTAAATGGGTAATGTGCTCTTTCATAATCCAAGCAGTCTTCTAGTAAATCCATCCCCGCTGCAATTGGCCAACTAACAATATAGGTAAGGGCCGCAAGGATTGATGCTGCAAGTGCTAATCCCAGGCTTACTATTGTAGCAGCCCCAAGAATCCCTGTTGCTCCTAAAATAATAAGTGGGCAATAAGAATCAAAGTCCATAATTGAAATAATAGGAAACGCAGCGATTTGAGGTACGATATTTATAAAAAAATGCGCAGCTCTTTGATTTACCCGGTTTTTGTAACTATCTTTTGGGTGTTTTACTTCGGCGTAGAGACTCTCTTTTTGTGGGTTTAAATGCTCATGATTTGCTTTATATTCATCAATTATATCTTTTTTTGTATTTCTTTGAGCAATAATACCTTTTAATTCAACACCCATGTGATTTAATTTATCACCTATATGATCTAAATTAGCGCCAGTAGCTGTCAACTGATCATCCAGATTAAGATCTTCTTCAATCAAATCGATTTCAATATCTGATAGTTGCGGTTCTAAAACAAAATCTTCCTCATAGTCTTCTAAAAGAATTCCAGCAACATCTTGAAAACAAATTTTTCCAGAAACAAAAGTAGCCGCATATATAGACGGTTTAAAAGATCCCTGGCAAACAATGCTTCCAAAACAATGATTAATAATGGTTTCGATTAAATCAAGTTTCCTGGTGTCATATAGAGTATTTTCAATGGGAATTTTAATATCCCATTCCAGTCTATATTCAAAGAGAGAGTCGACTATCGATAATTCTTGTTCTATTTCATTGAGATAATCTTCCACCTCACTTGCATTAAAATAATATGGAACACCATCTTCTGTTTCTATTTCTATGTTTCGGCCTTCACTTTTAAGCTGCTGGATAAAGGCTTGCAGTTTTTTGATTACAATTTCCCTGGCTTTTTCCATTTGATTTTTATTTGCAGTTAAAAGGCTGAAAGGTAAGGGCCTATACGTTTCGGATTCGTCAAATTCAATTTCAGATTTTGTTTCCATATTGTGCTCACAAAGTAAAATGTTAGAGCAGTTTAATTAGTTTTGATAGAAATTACAACAAAAAGCCCCTTAACTTTTCCATTTAATATTGCAGCCCAAACTCGGTTTTTGTTCAGTATTAACAACCTTGTTGGTTAATAAACAATCCAGCACCTTACGAATTGAGTCACCCGTAACTGCTATGCCATTGCCGGGGCGTGAATCATCAAATTGCCCTCGGTAGACTAAACTAAAATTTGAGTCAAATACATAGAAATCAGGTGTGCAAGCTGCTTGATAGGCTATCGCCACCTCTTGTGTTTCATCAAAAAGATAAGGAAAGGGGAATGATTCCTTTGTCGCAATGATTTTCATGTTTTCTGGCGAATCATCAGGATAATTCATTACGTCGTTAGAATTAATGGCCAGGAATTTGACGCCTTTTTCCATATAATCATTCGCGAGTCGAGTGATTTCTTTATTAATATGTTTCACATAGGGGCAATGATTGCAAATAAACATAATCACTGTTGATTTTGAATTTGCCCCGCTGTTTAAACCGGTCATCTTACCGCTAACTACTTCTAACAAAGAAAATTCAGGAGCAGCGGTTCCAAGCGCTAACATTTTTGATTGCGTTTTTGACATAAATTCTCCATCCTTAAAAAATTAATTTATAAACCGCCGTTAATGCAAATAAACTATTAAGGATAGCCCATAACAAGGCCGCCTTTTTACCTTTGAAGTAAACATAAAAGGCGTAGATGGCAATCGAGATGCTGCCAAAGAAAAATATCCATTGATTTTCGTAGGAAAAACCAACCGAATGAAATGCTATGCCTGCAATGCCAATTAAGAGGAAAACATTAGAAAGTTGTCCACTTAAGCAATAAAAGGCAAATAATTGCAGTGTAAGCAGAATTGGCATTGCTATCTGCAAGGTGGTCCCTATATGTAAGAGCGATGCTCCATGACCAGCTATTATGATCAATTCAAGGGCAATAAAATAAATTAGCCTGAAATGTAGAGCAGTAAATAGCAATAAGGTTGAACCCACAACGTAGTAAAGCTGAGGCGATGTTTTAATTAGCCCCAAAAATAGTATGCAGGAGCCAACAATTCCGCTCAGCAGAAATAAGTAATCTTTAAGTTTAAGATTTACCAACGTAATAAGATCCCTTTGCCAGCCGATTCATTAATCACCTGGGACTGTGTCTTATTAGTTGATACCCAATAATTACCCATATTAGATAAAGCAAATTTAACCCGCGGATATTGGCAAACTTCCAATACCTCACGACAGTCAATTATTTTATTAGCATCACTCTCTTTGATATAACACTGGAAGTGCAAATTTTCAACATCCGATGCAAAAGCACCCCAATTTGAGGGTTCAAGTTTTGCCGTTAGCGGCGGGCTCATGAAGACTTCTTTGGTTTCAATACGTTGTAGTTCAATTGGACCAGATGAACGATTTTGAATTAGATAGAAAGACTGGTTACCCGTTTGATTAAGAATCAGGTAATTATCGTTATATCCAAAACCTATAATTTCACAGCCGTGTGGAAGGTTAGATGGAGTAGCTGCCATGCTACTAAAACAAACAGTAATCATAAAAAATGATATGATTGCTTTAAAAAGTGACATGAAAAACCTCTTACAGACATTAGAAAGGCATATTCTAATGATAACCAGGCTAAAAGTGAATAAACTTTACTCTTTATGAGCAGCAAGACGAGATTTTATCATTGGGGAATAGGTGCGATAAACGCTTAGACTGAGATACATAATTACATAACCTGTTGATAATGAAAGCCAAAGAGTTTCTCTATGAGGGTAATTCCAAAGAACCATCGCAGAACTAATGCCATAAATTAATGAAAAGCTATGCATTATTGTTTTTAATGATCGGGAGTCTGTCAAATAATCCAGACGTGAAGGATAGACGTATTTCACAGGTACGAAAATCAGAATACAAAGAACAATCAATATAACGGCATTTGTATTCATCGAGGTATCAAAAATGAACATATAAAATACAGCAATGTTCCAATAGCAAGGGAAGCCTTTAAAAAAATGATCCGGAGTTTTTGCATCAGCCTGGCAAAATTGATAAGAGGAAGTAATTGTTATTGCGATTATAATGAATAATAAAAGGCTAGGAGGCAACATATCCGTTTTTACAAACAGGAAAAAACAAGGAGTGATGACATAATTTAAATAGTCAACAATATTATCAAGCAAAGCACCGTCAATATTAGGAAGTACGGATTTAACTCGTACAAGCCTCGCAAGCGTACCATCCACTGCATCAATGACCACGGCAATGGCCATGAACCAGAGTGCTTGTACATAATTATGCTGATAAATGCTAATCAGGGTGAGGATTCCAAAACAGGCAGCAGAGGCAGTGAATGCATGCACGGCCCAGGCGACCAGGTAGTGGGCAGGGTGGTAGCCTAGCATTTTTGTAGTCATATACTTCCTAAATTAAATTTATGGTCAAAAGACTGGATACAAAGATTCTCAAAATAGTAACAACAATCAAAACAACTACGCAAGGATATAAATAATTGAATTATTGGAATAATGATGGCCCTTCTATCTATTTGTTGTATATATTTTCTATTTGTCTAAAACAATACTCATTCTTAATGACTTGCTTCCTTTCTCCGATACGATAAACTTAAAAAATTATAAGAGACAGGATAATCAAATGTTTATTCAAACTGTGAGTCCGACAACGGAAGCGGTTTTAAATGAATACATTATAATGAATGATAGTGAAATATTTGCCCTCATTGATGCCGCCCACCTGACCTATAGAGTTTGGCGAACAACAAGTTTTCCACAGCGCAAACAAGCTATGCTAAAAATGGCAGGCTTACTAAGGCAAAAAATAGATGATTTTGCCGTATTAATGGCAAATGAAATGGGTAAGCCAATTAGCTCTGGAAGAGCAGAAATTGAAAAATGTGCTTGGCTTTGTGAGCATTATGCTGAACAGGCAGAGAGCTATTTGAAATCAAGATTGATTAAAACGGATATGAAGAAAACCATGGTTTGTTATCAACCCATGGGTGTTATTTTTGCGATCATGCCTTGGAATTTCCCTTTTTGGCAGGTATTTCGCTTTGCGGTTCCCACTTTAATGGCTGGCAATGCCGCAATCTTAAAGCATGCACCTGTTTCAACTGGCACGGGTAATCTTATCGCAAAGCTATTTCTGGAGGCAGGCTTTCCAGAACATTTATTTCAACACTTTGTTTTAGATAATGAATTAGCCGCAAAAGTAATTGCTCACAATAACATCGCTGCTGTTACTTTAACTGGTAGTGAAAGAGCGGGATCTATTGTGGCTGCCCAAGCAGCCAGCTACTTGAAAAAGGCAGTTTTGGAGCTTGGCGGTAATGATCCTTATTTAGTTTTAGACGATGCGGATCTTGATCTGGCTGCAAACTGCATCGTCACTTCAAGGTTAAATAATTGTGGGCAAGTTTGCATTGCGGCAAAACGAATAATTGCGGTTGAATCTGTTCGTGATGAGTTGACTACCAAGATCCAAGCCTTGATCTCCAATTATAAAATGGGTGATCCTTTAAATATAAATACTAATTTAGGACCAATGGCACGCGATGATTTGCGCAAAACACTGCATGAGCAGGTATTAAAAAGTATTAAACTGGGGGCAAAATTAATTGTTGGAGGCGAAATCCCTAATTGTAAAGGTTTTTATTATCCTCCGACCCTATTAGTCGATGTTCATAAAGGGATGCCGGCCTTTGATGAGGAGCTTTTTGGACCAGTAATAGCTATAATCAGCGCTGACGATGAAGCTCAGGCAATTCAATTAGCCAATCTTAGCTCTTACGGTTTGGGAGCAGCTGTTTTTACCCGCGACCTGGTTAGAGGCGAATACATAGCCCAATATGAAATTGAAGCTGGAGCCTGCTTTGTAAATGCCTTTGTAGCCTCTGACCCAAGAGTACCTTTTGGTGGTATAAAGCGTTCAGGGTTTGGCAGAGAATTATCAAGAGAAGGCATTTTGGAGTTCGTTAATACAAAAACAGTAGCAATAAGATAAATGGTCATGCATAGTTCTACTAGTCAATTTATTTTTATTTCAGCCCTTGAGCAAAGAATGCACTGTTTTGAAAATGATAAACAGTATAAATCCTATTCCGTCTCAACGGGCAAAAATGGTTTAGGTGAGCATAAAGGAAGCGGATGTACGCCGCGTGGATGGCATTGCATCCATTCACGGATTGGTCTTACAGAAGCAGAAAATAGTGTTTTTATAGGGCGTCAATGGACGGGGGAAATTTACAGTCAGGATTTGGCCGCAAAATTTCCCGAACGAGACTGGATTCTTACACGAATACTCCAGCTTGATGGTTTGGAAGAAGGGCGCAACAAAGGCGGTGAAGTTGATAGCTTGGAGCGTTATATTTATATACACGGCACCCCAGAGACTAATGAGTTGGAGAAACCTGGTTCGCACGGTTGTATCCGCATGCGTAATAAAGATGTAATTGAACTGGCTGAATGGGTTTTGATTGGTGCTCAACTGTGTATTGAGTGAGAGTTGCCGAAGTGTATAAAGAAAAATATCTATACAATCGGCGATGTAACGAGTATATAATGCGCGGCAATTTATTACCCCATGCCGAGAGGTGAGTGAATGTCATATAAATTTGAAGAGGGCAAAGACCTAATCATTAATTCAGTTGTAGAAAAATTACAACAAAAAATGAGTGATAGACAAGTTGTATTTTGCACCGAATTTGTCCGTCAGTTTTATGGTACTGTGGCACTGGAAGATTTACGGGAATGGGATATTGACGATCTGTACGGTTCTATTGTTAATTTCTGGACGCTTATTCAGCACAGGTTACCCAACGAAACAAAAATACGAATTTATAACCCGGATTATGAGAGACATGGATGGCAAACTACGCATACTGTTGTTGAAATAATCACTGATGACATGCCTTTTTTGGTTGACTCCTTACGAATGGTAATCAATCGCTTGGGCGTTGTTTCTCATCTGATTATGCATATGGGAAATTTACAGGTTAAACGAGATAAAGATAATCGGATTTCTGAGGTTCTCCCACGAAATGGTGATAATAAAGAAAAAGACGTCACCGTTGAGGCTGCTATTCTCATTGAAATTGACAGACAAACCGATGCCTCAGTTCTTGAAGATTTACACCGAAATTTTGAACGTGTCATGGAAGATAATCGAGTGGTGTATGCAGACTGGTTACCAATGCGTGAGAAAATTGGGGTAGCAATTAAAGAGCTTGAAGAAATACCACCGGTCTTAGACTCTAATGAAGCCTCAGAAACTATCGCCTTTTTAAAATGGATTGAAGATCATCATTTTACCTTTTTAGGTATGCGTGATTATGAGTTAGTGCAGAAAGGGCAGGAAACAATTTTACAACCTCTGCCCGAAACGGGTCTAGGCCTATTACGTCAAAGTCTGAGTAAATCTTCTGCACGAAACATTTCAGCATTAACACCAGAGGCAAGGGAGCTAACGCTGTCGACACGCGCTTTGGTTATGTCTAAAACAAATACAGAGTCAACTGTTCATCGTCATGCCCACACCGATTATATTGGGATAAAGCGTTTTAATAAAAAAGGGCAGGTAATTGGCGAGTTGCGCATCGTGGGCTTATATACTTCCGCTGCCTACAATACCAGTCCGAGGCAAATACCTTTCTTGCGTCATAAGCTTGCCTTAATCATGCAAAATTCGAAATTAAATCCAGGTGGTCATGCAGGCAAGGTATTATTAAATATCCTGGAAACCTTACCACGTGATGATTTGATTCAAGCATCCGAGGATGAAATACTTGAAATTGCAATGGGCATTTATTACATGCAGGAACGTCGACGGATTCGTATGTTCGCGCGAGCAGACGTGTATAGACGTTTTATATCATGTCTGATCTTTGTACCCAGAGATCGCTTCAACACTGAATTGAGGCTGGCAATAGAGAAAATTCTTAAAGAAAGTTTTCATTCTAATGATGTTGAATACTCTACATTGTTTTCTGAATCAGTTTTGGCACGTATTCATTTTATAGTCCGGACCAATCCACATGATGAAACACTCTGGGATTTTAAGGACATTGAGAAAAAAATAATAGAGGTCAGTCGCACCTGGACAGACGATTTACTACATTATTTGTTTGATACCTTTGGCGAGGAAAGTGCAAATCGACTTTATGCGCATTATAAGAATGCCTTCCCCGTTGCCTATTCTGCCAATTTCACGCCAAGAACAGCGGTCTTTGATATTAAACACGTAGAAGCTTTATCAACTGATAATACTCTGGTCATGAATTTTTACAAACCCAGAGATGAGTCAATAGAGAATTTTCGTCTTAAAATTTATCAACATGATAATACAATTCCTTTATCAGAAGTGTTGCCAATTATAGAACGTCTTGGCATGAAGGCCATAAGCGAAAGGCCTTATGTTTTAAAATTTGATGACGGGCATGTAACGTGGATCAATGATTTTGCACTGCAGTATACTCATGCTGGTCATTTTGAAATTGATGAGATTAAAGAATTATTTCAAAATGCTTTTGCTTCTATCTGGTTTGGCCGAGCTGAAAATGACGGCTTTAATCAACTCGTTTTGGCTGCTGGTCTGGATTGGCGCCAGGTTGCTGTTTTGCGCACCTACGCTAAATATTTCAAGCAAATTGGCTTCACTTTCAGCCAGGAATACATTGAAACGGCCTTAGCGAATAATGCTAATATTGCCAGCAAATTAGTACATTTATTTGAAATACGCTTTGATCCTGCAATTAAATCGAAAAGAAATGAAGCCTTTACTGCCTTGGTAGAGACAATTCTGGCTGATCTTGATGAAGTGGTTAATCTCGATGAAGATAAAATTATCCGACAATATGTCCAGGTAATTAAATCAACGATTCGAACTAACTATTATCAGCACTCTAAAAACAACAATTATAAAAGCTATATATCTATAAAGTTGAATAGCAAGGATATACCTGGCGTCCCAAAACCCTATCCAATGTATGAAATTTTTGTCTATTCGCCGCGGTTTGAAGCCGTTCATCTGCGGCACGGGAAAGTTGCGCGCGGAGGATTGCGCTGGTCTGATCGCAGGGAAGATTTCCGAACCGAGATTTTAGGCCTGATGAAAGCCCAGCAGGTTAAAAATGCCGTTATCGTTCCAAGTGGGGCCAAAGGTGGGTTTGTTCCTAAACATCTACCTATTAATGGCACACGTGAAGAAATTCAGGAAGAAGGTATTGCCTGCTATCAATTATTTATTCGTGGTTTGCTGGATATTACTGATAACTATCTAGCAGGAAAAGTAATAAAACCCAAGCAGGTTGTTTGCTATGATGAGGATGATCATTATCTTGTGGTAGCTGCTGACAAAGGAACTGCAACCTTCTCAGATATCGCAAATGCCATTTCCCAGGAATACAATTTCTGGCTTGATGATGCTTTCGCCTCAGGTGGTTCTGTTGGCTATGATCATAAGAAGATGGGAATTACTGCTAAGGGTGCATGGGAGTCGGTAAAGCGTCATTTCTATGAGATGGGCAGAGATCCACAGAATGAAGATTTCACAGTGGTTGGCATTGGCGACATGGCAGGTGATGTATTTGGTAATGGAATGCTTTTATCAAAACATATTAAATTACTGGCTGCCTTCAACCATATTCATATTTTTGTTGATCCTAATCCAGATCCTAAAGTTTCTTTTAAAGAGCGAGAACGTTTATTTAATCTGCCACGTTCAAGTTGGACTGATTACGATAAAAAATTGATTTCCAAAGGCGGCGGTGTTTTTAATCGAAATGCCAAGTCAATTGCCGTTAGCAAAGAGATGAAAGAAATTTTTGGAATCAAAACTGCTGCTATAGAACCTAATGAACTGATTCGTGTATTTCTCAAAGCCCCAGTAGATTTATTATGGAGCGCTGGCATTGGTACCTTCGTTAAGGCGCAGACAGAATCCCATCTAGATGTAGGCGATAGAACCAATGATGCGATCCGAATAGACGGTAGACAATTACAGTGTAAGGTTGTTGGTGAGGGCGGCAATCTTGGTTTAACTCAGTTAGCAAGGATAGAATATTCTTTAAACAGTGGACTTATTTTTACCGATTTTATTGACAACTCTGCTGGCGTCAATTGTTCTGACAAAGAAGTGAATATCAAGATTTTACTGAATGGCATCGTCGCTACAGGTGATTTAACTGAAAAACAACGTAATGAATTATTGGGTCAAATGACAGACGATGTGGCAAAATTAGTGTTGCGTGATAATTTTGTTCAGCCCCGGGCAATATCTCTTGCCGCGTCCCAGGCTCCGCGTAGTATTGATCTGCATGCTCGTTACATCAGCCACTTGGAACTCATGGGTAAATTAGATAGAAACCTGGAATTTTTACCTGATGAAAAAACTCTGACTGAGCGAAAATTAGTGGGTAGAGGTTTGAGTCGTCCAAGCCTTGCTATTCTTTTATGCTACTCCAAAACAATTTTGAAAGCGCATATTCTTGATTCAGACGTTCCTGAAGATCCTTATTTTAAAGAAATTTTAATTAATTCATTTCCAAAACCCCTGCCGCAACGCTTTGGCAAAGAGATGCAGAATCACCCTCTGAAACGAGAAATAATCGCTACCAAAATTAGTAATATTATTGTCAATGAAATGGGCTTCACCTTTGTATATCGGCAACAAGATGAAACTGGCGCCCCTGTTTCAGCTATCGTTCGTGCTTATATGATTGCTAGATCTGTTCTTAATCTTGAATCAATCTGGAAAGAAATTGATGAATTAGGCACAATGATCACTGCTGAAAAGCAAGTGGAATTGACGATGCTCTATTTGCGTTTATTGCGTCGGGTTACTCGCTGGTTCCTGCGTAGTCAACGGATGCGTTTAGATATATCTAAGGCGGTAAAACTTTATGCTCCTGGTGTACAGGAATTAAAGAAAGCGGCGCCTGACGTTTTTGGAGCGGCAGGCCGTGCGCAATTTGACAATCACTTTAATCAATATCTAGAGTTAAATATACCAGCTAAATTAGCGCATGAGCTTGCACTCACACGCCCTTTGTTTTCCGCTATGGATATTATTGAAGTTGCCCAACAACTGAATGTACCTGTTGAAAAAGTTGCGGAGGTCTATTTCGGCCTTGGTGAATTATTAGATTTACCTTGGATTCGATCACAGGTCATTGCTCATCCTACAGACAATCAATGGGAATCTTTATCAAGAGAAGCCCTGCGTGATGATCTGGATTGGCAGCAGAGACAGCTTACAGCGGGAATTATCAATTTTGACGAAAAGAAACAGGATTTTATGTGTTGTTTCGATGTCTGGTCTCAAAAACACGCTGCTCTGATCGAAAGATGGGAACAGATTTTAGCTGATTTACGTTCGAGTTCAACGCTTAATTATACAATGTTTTTCGTTGCGATTAGAGAGTTGTTGGATTTGACACAAACAACAGTGCAAATGAAAGCAATGTCTTAGATTAAGGAATGATGATGGCAGATAGAGAGCATTATTGAAGTGGTTTGAAATTTTTGCATTAACTTATTGCTCTTATTGTTATCATCATGCTTTCCTTAGTTTTTTCATTAAAGATCATTGATGCAACAAGTTCATAACAGGATTGCCTGGATTCTTATGGTACTTCTTTCATTGCATAGTACCGGCGCTTTTAAACATTATTTTATAGATATAAATAAGGTGTTACGCTGCATCTTACCTGAAAAAATAGTCTGGAATTCTCAAAATTAATCATCATCCTGGAATACCTATATGAATAAAATTTTTTCTTTAATTTTTCTGCTGTTTACATCGGCCACAGTCTTTAGTTTTCAACTTGAAGAAGCAACCATTTCTGATCTACAAAGTGCTTTTAAAAAGGAAGAAATAACTTGTGAACAATTAGTTCTTGCCTACATTGACAGAATTAAAAATTATGACTTATCGATCGCCGATTCAGCACCAATTAATGCCATAACAGAAATTAATCGCTCTGCCCTGGATGATGCACGCAAGCTCGATAAGGATTATAAAACAAGCAAAAAATTATCTGGACCCTTACATTGCGTACCCATAATTTTGAAAGATAATATTGATTCCTTTGATACTACAACTACAGCCGGCTCCTTTTCTCTACTTGGCAATCAACCCATTCATGATGCTTATTTAACCAAACGATTACGCGAAGCTGGCGCAATTATTTTAGCCAAGGGCGGAATGGATGAATTTGCTTGGGGCATGAAGGGAATTAGCAGTCGAAATGGCAGAATTGGCAATGCTTATAATGGCAATAAAAATCCAGGCGGTTCAAGTGGAGGCCCTGCTGCGGCAGTAAGTGCAAATTTCGCCTTGGCCGGTATAGGGTCTGATAATAGCGGCTCGGTACGTGTTCCTGCTGCTTTTAATGGTTTAGTAAGTTTACGTCCCAGTACAGGTTTGATAAGCCAGGCTGGCATGTTTCCAATGGGAAAACTTGATGGAATTGCAGGCCCGATCACAAGAACGGTTAGTGATTTAGCTGCTCTATTGGATGTGCTTGCCAATACTTATTCTGATGGAAAAATCAAAAATAAATATACAATCTCTTTAAATAAAACGGGTTTGCAAAATAAACGCATTGGAATTGTTAAACAGGTGGGTAATATCGATACCTTCAGTGGTATGCCGGAGGATGTCATGCAGCTTATGAAAAAAGCTTATTCTGACATGGAAAAGCAGGGCGCAACTTTTGTTGATATCAAATTTGATAAATTTGATGTAAACCGAGATCTTAACCAGGCTGGCGAAATTCAGGATATCAACAACTACCTGAATAGTTATCCAGCAAGCCGAAAGGATTTTCGTGATATCTGTGTATCAAATCGTACTCGCAATTTTGGCGATCAGGAAAAATGCCTGGCCTTTATGATCAAGATTGACAAAGATGCCCTGAAAAAAATTAAAGATGCTAAAGCTATTTTTTTAAAAAATAAAAACTACGTTGAACACACTATGAATGAGAGGCATTTAGATGCTTTATTTATCCCCATATCAACTAAAGGCGTTGCAAGCTATGATTGGGCTACCGTGAACACGTGGCGAGCTCCCGTCTCATCCAACTCTGGAATGCCTTCTATATCCTTTATAGTCGGCTATTTGCAGGGAATGCCAGTGGGTATTGAACTGGTTGGCAGGCAAGATGCCGAACCTACCTTAATTGAAATGGCTTATGCTTATGAATTAGGGGCCCCAAAACGGCAGGTACCTGTAATGCCGTTGGCCAATCTAAAGGTTCAAAAATTATCGATTGCTGAATTTAATAATCTCATTAATCAACTCGGTAAATTGACCTATGAAAAGGTATTAAAACAAGAAGGAAATAACGAGAAAAAATTAACTGCTGAAGTGTTTAAAGCAATTGTTCAATCACTGTTACGTTAATTTATATTGTATAAAATATACAGGTGGCATGTTTTCCCTCTTCCCAACCCTCTGCCGCCCGCTAAGCAGCAGAGTTGGTTAAGCGCTGGAGAGGGGGAGGGTAAATATAGGTCTTTTTTTCTTTTTTATGTAATCAAATGATCGAATAGTCAATGTAAATTAAGTTGAAGAGTTTTAGAATGCCCTTCAACTAATACCTCATTTGGCGCCTCCAAAAGAATGGAAGCAGCAATCAGATATCGATCCCTACCTAGCGGGCTATAATCTATAAGCTCGCCAACTTCTATTTCCCCGCTGGAAGAAAATAATTTTGCACCTATATTGAGAGGTTCAACGCTTTCCATTGTAAAAAGTTGCAACCTGTGTTTAATTTTGGCTCTGTAATGCGTGCGAGCAATAATTTCTTGCCCTTTATAGCAGCCCTTATCAAAACTTAAATAACCAGACAAATGCAAATCAATTCGATGCGGTAAAAATAATCCTCTGGTCTGTGGATAAATTTCAATTGCTTTACGTTTTAACTGCAATTGATGCCAGGCAAGGGAGCCGCGCAGCTGTTGGTTAGCGATAAAGGGTTGGCTAAGTGTTGAAGCTTGGTCTTTATTAATTAGAATCAGAAAAAGTTGTGGGGATAAACGATAACAACAGGCATCAGAATTAGCGCTCAATCCCAAATCTTCATCAGGGATAGAGATATTGACTGGCAATAAATCAAGCGGATTATCCAGGTAAAAACCATAAATCTGAGTGCTGGTGGGCTTCAAATTCACTCGGCTAAGCAATGCTGTTTTGCTCAAAGAGATTTGGGTTGCTGGAATTAAATCCCTTGGCAAAACCAGATGCAAACCCTCCCAATCCAAAACATCCATTAAGCCCAGAACCCGACCTTTTAAATTACACATTGCAGCTTGTCGAATTGTCGAGTAATTAACTTTACGAAGATCACAGCTTAATTGACCCTGCAAAAAATCCCTGGCACGCTCCCCTTCTACGGCAAGAGCAGCAAGGTAGGTTAGGTCAAATAAATAATTTTTACCGGCCTCAAACTGAAGTTCAGATTCAAGTGCGAATAAGGTAGTAAACAGCCGGTTGTTGACTGGAAATGGAGAAAAACTCATCTTTTTTGCCTTTATAATTCTGGGATTTTTAAAGTCTTTAGTGTAACATCCCGAAGTCAGATAAACAGGCAGATTGATGATTAATTCTTTAAGAAAAGCAAAACTACTATGGCAGTGTCGTCGAGGTATGCTTGAGCTGGATTTGATTCTTGGTCGGTTCGCAGAAAAACAGCTAGATCTTATGACAGAAACACAAATTGATGCTTTTGAAGAATTACTGACTTGTATAGATCCCGAATTGTATAGCTGGTTAATGGGACAAAGCACGCCTACCAACAGGGAGTTAGCGGAGATTGTTGAATTTATCAAATTACAGGATATATCTCGATAAATCCTCATGCTACGCGCGATTTGCAATACTAATGCATGCCAGTGCTTTACTATTATTGTTCTATTCAGCCTGTTTCTTGATTTTAAAAATTCTAATTATGTTTTTCCTTTTGACAAAATTGTCAGGAATCCTTATCGATCCCCGGCCCTATCCTGACTATCAAATGTTAAGTTATAGCAAGAGTGGCTGGTTACTTCATGCCCAAAATGGACAAGAGCTATTCTATGAAAAGGCAGACCTAGTCATTGATGCCGGACTGTTTTTTCTTCTTAGATTGACTGAAAACAAAAAGAGTAAATATCTTGTGGTTTTTTTTGATCAAATCAACAGGGAATCTTATAGATTCTTAAATATAATGCAAAAAATAAGTTAAGAGCTTGCCATATAAAGCTGTGTTAGAATGCATAAATCATGACATAACCGATACCCTTATGTTAGAAAGTGACCGCTTAATTTCTGCTAGTTCAGCTGTTTCCGAAGAAGCCTTTGACAGAGCTATTCGTCCCTTAAGTCTTGATGAATACATCGGTCAGGATATTGTTCGCTCGCAGATGCGTATTTTTATTGATGCGGCTAAGAATCGTCAGGATGCGCTTGACCATGTGTTGATTTTTGGTCCTCCAGGCCTCGGCAAGACAACCTTGGCCAATATCATTGCTCATGAAATGGGCGTTAATCTAAGACAAACCTCTGGGCCTGTGCTTGAACGGGCTGGCGATATTGCTGCAATTTTAACGAATCTGCAAGAAAACGATGTCTTATTCATTGATGAAATTCATCGGCTTAGCCCTATCATTGAAGAAATTCTTTACCCAGCGATGGAAGATTACAAACTCGACATCATGATTGGCGAGGGGCCGGGCGCTCGTTCCATTAAATTAGAACTGCCTCCTTTTACTCTTATTGGTGCGACCACACGTGCAGGTTTGCTAACCTCCCCGCTCCGTGATCGTTTTGGCATTGTGCAACGTCTTGAATTTTATTCAGTAGAGGCTTTAACCCATATTGTGTCTCGTTCTGCCAGATTGCTTAAAGTTAAAACTGACATTGAAGGTGCTCATGAAATAGCTATGCGCTCCCGTGGAACTCCCAGAATCGCGAATCGACTATTGAGGCGAGTAAGAGATTATGCGGAGGTTAAGGGTAAAGGAATTATTACCTTGGAAATGGCCAAACTCGCCTTGGAAATGCTCAATGTGGATCAACATGGTTTTGATACCATGGATAGAAAATTAATTTTGGCAGTTATCGAACGTTTCTCCGGTGGACCGGTTGGTTTGGATAGTATTGCGGCTGCAATTGGTGAAGAAAAAGGTACTATTGAAGATGTTCTGGAGCCGTATTTGATTCAACAAGGTTTTTTAATGCGAACCGCAAGAGGTAGGGTTGCATCTGAATTAGCCTATAAACATTTTGGCCTGGTAATGGAAGAGGAACGCTAGGGGATGGCTTTTACGGGCTCTCATAATTTTGATATCAGAGTGTATGCAGAAAACACCGACATGATGGGTATTGTCTACCATTCAAACTTTCTAAACTTTTTTGAGCGGGCCAGAACTGAAATGATCCGTGAAACCGGCTTGTCTTTATCGGCACGCGCGGCGTATGATTGCCACTTTGCAATTGCCTCAGCAGATTTGCACTATTTTTATCCAGCTAGAGTGGATGATTTGTTAAAAGTAGCCACAAGAATTGTTAGTAAAAAAGCATGCAGCGTTTTATTTGATCAAAGCATCCATAATCAGGATAATATACTGCTTTGTGAAGCTCAGATTAAAGTGGTCTGCATTGATAATAAGATGAAGCCCAGACGTTTACCTGAAGATATATTTTAGTTGGAGGAAAAAAAACGTGGTTAACCATGCAAGTGTATTAGGC
>JACCSX010000048.1 GCA_013812775.1 Tatlockia sp.
TTTTAGAGCATCTTTCAGCTCTCGATGCCTTCAGTTCCTGCTTTCCTGGAGGTTCAATTACAGGAGCGCCCAAGCTCGAGGCCATGAAGATAATTGCTGAACAAGAGGCCTATGCCCGTGGTGTTTATTGCGGTTCTATTGGCTATTTTTCCTGTCATGGTCGTTTTGATACGAATATAGCGATACGTACAGTACTGGCAAAAGAGGAGACCTTGCATATGGCTGCGGGAGGTGGGATAGTTATTGATTCAAATTGGAAAGATGAATACCTTGAATGTTTCACTAAAATAGCCGCAATTGTGAATGGGTTAAACTAAATTGAATAAATTGTCAGCACCTAAAGAGGCCGCTGTTATTGTTCTTCATGAATTAGTCAGTGACTCCTTGATTTTAACTCAGCGAAGCCTTGGTTTGCGTAACCATCCGGGTGAGCTATGCTTTCCTGGTGGAAGCTGGCAAGAGGGTGATAAAGATTTCTACGCAACAGCACTTCGTGAGTTGCAGGAAGAGTTAGGTATCGCACCTTCACGAGTAAACCTCAAACAAGCCTTAGAGCCAGAGCGCACGCTGACAGGCTATATGATTTATCCTTGGTTTGCTTCCATAACTAATATTTCTCCTTTTCAGATTGATAGTGAAGAAGTTTCCGAGTTAGTTCGTTTGCCGATGACTGAAGTAATTAAAGCCTCCAATTACAAGGAAATTAGTGTTAGCCGTTTTGGTTTAAGCATTCAAACTTATCAATTTAGAGCTAAAGAGTATTATGTTTGGGGCGCGACGGCTCGTATTATGATGCAGCTTATAGGATGAAGGTCGAGCTCCACCTCAGAGTCTTTAGCTTGACGACCGCGCTCAACTCCTACGTTCCGGCGACAAGCCGCGGAACGTAGGTCTAATGAGCCCGGGAAGTAAGGTTTGAGGCTGATCCCTCCGACAAGCGTCGTTAAACCGGAGCCACATCCCCATGAGTATTCTTTAATGCTCGTCTTAAAATTTTGCCAACGTTTGTTTTGGGAAGTTCAGTATAAAATTCAACAATTTTGGGAATTTTATAAGCAGTTAAATGTTCACGGCAATGAGTTATTACCTCTAATGCCGTTAAACCAGGATCAAGTTTTACTATACAAGCTTTTACCCGTTCACCAGAATCCTCGTCCTCAACACCAACCACACCAACTTCCAGTACACCAGGCATCATACCAATTACTTGCTCAATTTCATTGGGATAGACGTTAAATCCCGAAACAACAATCATATCTTTTTTGCGATCAACCAGATAAACAAAACCCTTTTCATCAACTTTTGCTAGATCACCTGTTTTCAAAAAGCCATCAGCAGTAAAGGCTTGGGCTGTTTCTTCAGGACGTTGCCAGTAGCCAAGCATAACCTGCGGTCCTTTGATACATAATTCTCCAGGTTCATTAAGTGGCACTTCCTTGCCTTCATCGTTACGGATAGAAATTGTTGTCGAGGAAAGAGGAAGTCCGATAGAGCCGTTATAATCTTGCAGATACATTGGATTAATAGTTGCAGCTGGACTCGTTTCAGTTAAACCATAAGCTTCCAATACCGGGAATTTTGTAACTTCCCGCCATTTAAGAGCAACGCTTTTTTGCAGAGCCATGCCCCCTGAAAGAGCACATTTTAGTTTTGAAAAATCGACATCCTTAAATTTAGGATTGTTTAAGAGAGCGTTAAACAAGGTATTAACGCCCGTTATCGCAGTAAAGCCGGACGTCTTGATTTCATCGATAAATTTTGGAATATCACGTGGATTGGTTATCAGGATATTTTTTGCACCAGCCTTTATAAAGGTTAGACAATTCGCTGACAACGAAAAAATATGATAGAGAGGCAAGGCGGTAACAATAATATCCTGACTACCTATCTTTAATGGAGCAATCCATGAGGAAGCCTGCAATACGTTCGCAACCATATTACCGTGGGTAAGAATAGCTCCCTTGGAAATACCTGTAGTGCCCCCAGTGTATTGTAAAAAAGCGATATCCTCATGATTTAAAGGAGTTAGGTTAAATTTACCATTCTCCCCTGACTTTAAAGCCTTATTAAAACTGATTGTATTGGGGAGTTGATAATCCGGTACTAGTTTTTTTATATATTTTACAATGGCATTAACAATAAATCGTTTGGCCATCGGAAAGATATCACCAATTTCTGTGACAATGATATGTTTAATTGTTTTAAGTTTAGGCAAGGACTTTTCAATTGTTGTTGCAAAATTGGCAAGCACAACAAGCACTTCTGCGCCGGAGTCATTCATTTGATGAATCACTTCGTCAGGCGTATAGAGAGGGTTGGTATTCACCACAATATAACCTGCTCGTAAGGTTCCGAATAAAGCAATTGGATACTGCAGGACATTGGGCATCATCAGAGCAACCCGGGCTCCTTTTTTTAAACCAAGTTGTTGCAAATAAGCAGCAAATAGTCTGCTTTTATGGTCAAGCTCAGCGTAGGTTAGTTCAGTGCCTAAATTAACGTAAGCGATCTGATTTGAATGGTTGCGGCATGAGTTTTCAAATAATGAGACAATTGAATCATACTCATTAATATCAATTTCCTGAGGTACACCGTCTTGATAATATTGCAACCACAGTTTATCCACATCAATGTCCTTCTGTTATTGAGTCCTGCGTGGTAGTATAAACAAAAAAAAGAGCAATGGATATCATAGTTATGGCGGATAATTTATTGAAATCACAGGCTTTTAAGCTTAAAGGTCGATTATATACATTCACGGTTTTGCAATTATTAAGCAACAATCGCGAACAATTTGCTCAACAATTGGAAGATTTAATTGTCAAAGCCCCGCGCTTTTTTGATAAAACCCCCATTGTTTTAGACTTCAGCGCTCTTCATGAGATGGATGTTGATTTACAATCTTTTTGCCAGACTATGCGCGTGCATAATTTGCTGCCAGTGGCTGTACAAGGTGTAAACTCGACTTTGGAAGCGCTTGCAAAACAACAAGAATTAGCGGTTTTACATTCTTCGTCTGCGCATGACAAGCTTTTAACTGATGAGAACATTGAAGAACAAGTCGTTACACCTGAATCTAATAAAGTCAAATTACAAACAACCCCAGTACGCTCAGGCCAGCAACTTGTTCGCAAGGGTGGTGATTTAGTGATTGCTTCCTCTGTCGGTCATGGGGCTGAGTTACTTGCAGATGGCAACATTCATGTTTACGGCGCCCTACGTGGTAGAGCTTTGGCAGGTATTTCCGGTGATAAACAGGCAAGAATTTTTTGCCTCTCCCTTGAGGCAGAATTGGTATCCATTGCCGGATTTTATCGTTTGAGCGATGCCATTGAACCCCAAACAGGGCCTTGTCAGATTTACCTACAAGATGAACATATTCATATTGAGTCTTTATGCTAGGGTTGCAGGATAAACGTTTTGAAGCAGTGTTTATTTCTGATTTACATTTACATCCAATTGAGCAACCGATAACCACTCGATTCAACGACTTTATCTCTTGGGCTGCCTTAAATACCAAGTCAGTCTATATTCTCGGCGATTTTTTTCATGCCTGGGCCGGTGATGATGAACTTAACAGCTGGTCTGAGTCCATTGCCGAACGCTTAAAATGGTTATCAGAGCAACAGGTTTCGCTTTTTTATATGCATGGTAATCGTGACTTTTTATTAGGAGAAGTCTTTGCCAAAGCAGCAGGAATGACCATTTTGCCTGAGCCAACCCTTATCAATCTGGAAACTAACAAAATTTTATTAGTGCACGGAGATAGATATTGTATCAATGATAAAAGCCATCAAAGGTTCAGGCGAATAACAAGAACTCACTGGTTTAAAAGGCTTTTCTTACTCCTCCCTTTAAAATTACGTACAAAATTGGTAAAAAAGGTCAGACTGCACAGTCAAGCTAATACATCTAAAACAGCAGCAGTAATGGATGTTGTATTTCAACCGATGTTAGCGCACATGAAAGAGCAGGACGTCACTCTGTTAATCCACGGCCATACACATAAGCCTGGCTTAAGGAAACATGTGTATAATAATAATATATATAGTCAATATGTTCTGAGCGACTGGGATGACAGCCCAAGTTTGCTGTGTTATTATAAGGCAAAGGGACTCGAATTTAATCACGAAATTTTTTAGAGGTATAAAATCATGGCGCTTACTGAAGAAGAGAAGAATTCAAAATTGGCTGAAAAAGATTCAGGCCCTAAAAACCATTTCCAAAATGAAGTTTTAAATAATTTGAAGCAAAAAATAAGACGTTACGAGCGTACTGTTGGCGTAGAAAATGAAAATCGTAAGAAAGAGAAACGTGCTATAGATCCGGATGATCCTAATAAAAGAACTTATTGGGAATTAGTTAAGATAAAAGCTCACGAAATGGTCAATTCTGATGTGCATGGTTATAATGAATGGCAAACTATGATGTCCAATATGGTGCATGGTATCGGCATGAAACTAGCCAAAGCCAACTACTATGACCCCATTGAATTCAGCAATTTAATTCCTTATAAGGATGAGCTTGGTGGTATTTGGGAAATGGGTAAAGATGCCATACGGGATAGCAAATTTGTAAACTATCTTGAAAACTCAGTTAGAAGACCATTCCTCGATGACAAAGAACTACCAGGCGTTGGTTTTACTGTTTCTTTAGATGCAAATAATCATTTCAACGTTGAAGTGACGAAAGATGGTGAGCCTATGAATTTGGAAGAGATTGTAAATGGCCAGCCAAACCCTGATTACGAATTAAAAAAGCATTTTGAAGTGGGGTTCACCGCATGGGCTGAAATTCAAGGTTATGAACTAGATGCCCAAAATGGCACCTATAAAGATGATGCTGGAACTGTATTGAACCAAACAGAGCTTTTAAAAATAAACCAGGATGCTGAAAAAAGCTTCCTTAAGTTTGCAACAGGTCGATATGAGATGCCCTTCACAGGTGGCATGAGACCTTCCTAACATATACCTTCAAAGGAATAACCCGAAAACGGACTATTCCTTTGAAGGTATACCGCTATGAAATCTAAATACCTTGTCTTCTGAGCTTATCAAATTATTTTCAGTTTTTATAAATAAATCCAGACGTTCATCAATATCATCCCCGTAAAGTTTTGCCAATCCTAAATAGTCCTGAAAATGACGCGCTTCTGATTTAACCAGGGAAGCATAAAATTTAGAAAGCTGGCTATCTCTAAGCCTGGGAACTAGCGCATTGAAACGTTCACATGACCGGCCTTCAATAAGCGCGCCAATAATTAACTGATCCCTTAAACGTTCATTACCATCGCGTTTGGTAACCAGACTATGCATTTTTTGGGCATAATCTGAAGGGGTCAGGGGAACAAAGTGAATATCTCGGCTCCTCATTAAGGAAAACACCTTTTCAAAATGCAGTAATTCCTCACGAGCCAAAGGCGACATTAGTTCAACAAGCTCCCTTCGTTCAGGATATTTAGAGATAAAATTAAGTGCTGTTGCAGCAGCCTTGCGTTCGCAATGAGCATGATCAATTAAGAGCGTAGGCAGGTTATTAACAGCAGCTTCTAGCCAAGACTCAGGAGTGGGTAGGCGTAGAAAATTATTTAACATTTGCATATCAGGTGTCAGAGCGTTTAGCATGAGGAATCTACACTGTTATTAAAAAATAATGAATATACCCTTACGGATGAGTTTTAGGGTTATAAGCGATTTGATTTTTTTGTTTGAGTAACGTTTAAAAGCGAGTAATAGCGAGTCCTATTGCGAGTTTTTAAACGTTCATCAGACAAGAAAAGCGATAGCATATAATCCTAAAACCCATCCGTAAAGGGTATATCTATCACAGTGTGTTGAAAAATCAACTTGGGTGAAAAATGAGCGAAGCAAATGAAAAAAATGAATTATCCCTCTGGATGTCAACCTATGGATTGATTACCGCTGAGCGAATTTTGGAGCGTTATAACATTCGCTTGCAACATGAAGAACTATTTGCTGCAATGAAAAATCCAAAATCATTTTACTTTCAAATATTGAAAATTCCCTTAAGAAATGTTTTTAACGGTATCATTTTACAACAAGCTTACGACTATGAGATCTATGCCCAAAAACTTTTTGTTGATTACCTTATGTCTGGTGAAAGCTCCAAGCCTGAAGATTCACCCGGAGGATTTACGCGTGAAGACATCGAAAAAGAACGTAAAAGTTTAGTCTCCATGTCAGAAAATTTTCGTGAATGTGAAATTGACCACAATAAATTAATTGCCGAATCACAAAAAGCACTGATTGATAAGTCACTGATTTGGTTAAACGCTTTATCCACTTCAGCGGCTAAAATCAGTTCACTGGCTATTAATAAAAAAGAAGATCAAATTAAACAGATGATCAATGTTTTGTTAGTGAATCCAGAGATTACGGAGGAAACAACAATCAATTTAAAAAGTGCTGCCTGGAAGCCTGTTGAGAAAATTTTTGGAGAAAGCTTACCCACTGATCTTAGGCAAGCCTTTGCTGTCGAACTTGGCAAACTTAAGGAGTTCAATGCAGAGATTGAAAACTCTCTCTCTGATTTTGCCGCCAGGACAAAGGGTATGGAGCTTGGTTTACGTAACTGGCGGTCTGACTTTCATCAAATTATCATTCGCGTTCACGAATTGTTAAAGGTACTTCCTGAATATCATGCTGATCTCGCTCAGATTCAACAAAATAAGGAATCCTTGTATTTTGATCCTGAAATTGGGGAAGGGTAAGGTTAATTGTATGCACAGAACAAAAATTCTAAACCCCTGGCCCTGCGTCAGTTTAGAAAAATTGTCCTAGGCAAATGGTTAAATCTTCAAACCTCAGATAAAATAGCCACTTGTCTACTATTTCGTGTATAATGCTGCGCTTTAATCTTATAAATTGGAGTGCTACATGACAAGCGAATTAACCCTCTCTATTATCAAACCAGATGCAGTTGCTAAATCAGTTATCGGTGAAATTTATTCCCGTTTTGAAAAAGCAGGTTTGAAGGTTGTTGCTGCTAAAATGGCTCAGCTTTCTCGTGAACAAGCGGAAGGATTCTATGCTGTGCATAAGGCACGTCCTTTCTTCAACGACCTGGTTTCCTTTATGATTTCCGGCCCGGTTATGATTCAAGCCTTGCAAGGGCCTGATGCAATCACTAAAAATCGCGATTTAATGGGTGCAACCAACCCAAAAGAGGCGGCTCCAGGAACAATTCGTGCTGATTTTGCTGATAGCATCGATGCGAATGCCGTACATGGTTCTGATAGCGCCGAAACTGCTGCTCAGGAAATTGCATTTTTCTTCGAGCCCCATGAAATTTGCGAAAGATAATATATATACCCATTTCCTATGTGGAATGGGTATAACTTCTCGCTGGAGTAGCTCATGAGTCAGAAAATTAATTTGTTGGATTTTAACTATCAGCAAATGCGTGAATTTTTCACTGATTTTGGTGAGAAACCTTATCGTGCGCAACAACTGATGCAATGGATTCATCAAGCAGGTTTTCATGATTTTGAGCAAATGACTAATCTCGGAAAAGTCTTACGTCAGCGTTTAAACGAGATTGCTGAGATTTGTTTGCCAGAAATAGTGTCATCTCAGAAATCAAATGATGGTACCTGCAAGTGGTTACTTAAGCTTAGCTGTGGCAATTGTATCGAAACTGTTTATATTCCAGAAGCAAATCGAGGCACGCTCTGTGTTTCCTCGCAAATTGGCTGTGCTTTGGATTGCAGCTTTTGCTCAACAGGTAAACAAGGATTTAATCGTAATCTTTCTACAGCAGAAATTATTGGCCAGGTGTGGCTGGCAGTGCGAGAATTATCGCAAGATAAAGGAGCCCATGATAAAAAGGTAACCAATGTTGTTATGATGGGTATGGGGGAGCCGCTACTTAACTTTGATAACGTAATCCTGGCAATGGATATCATGATGGATGATTTTGCTTATGGACTGTCAAAGCGACGGGTAACCTTGAGTACGTCAGGTGTCTTACCTGAACTTGAGCGCTTACGCGATACAAGTCCTGTTGCTCTTGCTGTTTCCTTGCATGCACCCAATGATGAATTACGCAATAAATTAGTACCAATTAACAAAAAATATCCGTTGGCTCAATTGATGGCAGTTTGCAAGGATTATTTTAAAAATGAGCCGAAACGAAAAGTGACCTTTGAATATGTAATGTTGAAAGGCGTCAATGATCAACCTGAACATGCTGCCCAATTAATCAGACTTCTGCACGATGTACCGGCCAAAGTAAATCTGATTCCTTTTAATCCCTTTCCTTTAACAGAATATCAACGTTCTTCGCAACAAACCATTGATGCATTTCGTGAAAAACTGATTGCTAAAGGCATAAACACGATCACTCGGAAAACAAGAGGTGATGATATTGACGCTGCCTGCGGTCAACTTGCTGGTGACGTTAAAGACAGAACCAGCCGATCTAAGCGATGGCAAAAATTGCATTTTGTAGCAAAATCTGGCTCTGATGAATTTGATGAGAAGAGTGCCTGATTAATTTCATGGCTGTGCCCCGGGCTACTACCATTAAGTTAAGACGTTTATGCCTAATATATAATCAATCTTTAGGTTCCGCGGACAAGGCGCGGAACGTAGGCAAGAGGGAATTTCTTCCTTAACTTCAGGGCAGTGTCCCGGGTCGAGGTGCTGAGCGTTTAATTGATTAAATTACAATCGAATAGAATGTCAAATGACAGGGTTTATTCATATTAAATGAAACATTCTCCATGCATCCCAAACCATCTCTGTATATAGAACGCTTTATTATTTAAATTAGACTCTAAGTGATTTTTCCATCTTTAATGGTTATAATAGCCAATCTTTTTTGTACAATGTGATAATTGTGTTGAATCTATTGCGCTTTCTACTTTGTTTAAGTCTGCTGTTGCTCCAAGCTTGCCAACAGAAAAATACCTTAAATTCCGAAAGGATGCTTTTAGCGCAAAAGCAAAATGATGCCGCGGTTTATAATACGCAGTTAGGGTTAGCTTATTTAAAACAAGAAGATAGATCCAGAGCAAAACGTAAATTGCTGACAGCACTGGATTTAGCACCGGATTCTGCAGATGTAAATGCTGCAATGGCTTATTTTTTAGAAAATACTGGGGATTTAAAAGAAGCTCGTAATTATTACAGGAAGGCCTTATCTTTAGCACCAAAAAAGGGTGCTCAACTGAATAATTATGGTAGTTATTTGTGTCGTCTTGGTAATTATCAAGAAGCGGAGGGATATTTTCTAAGTGCAGTTAAAGATGTTCATTATGTAAATACTGCTGGAGCCTATGAAAATGCAGGATTGTGTGCGGCCGCTATACCGGATTACCAAAAGGCTACACGTTATTTTATCAAAGCACTTGAACAAGACCCTCGAAGACAACAATCACTTTATGAGTTGGTAAAAATAGAACTTAAGCAGCATCAGGTGCAAAAAGCCTTTGTCCATATGAAGCAATATCCGAAGCTTACTTTAAATGATCCTGCTTTACTCGCTTTGGCAACAGAAGTTTCTCATCGTTTAGGTAAGACAGAAGATGAAAGGGAATATGAAGCAAGAATAATAATTTAAACATTTTTTAGGGTTTGTTAACCTTTTGCAAATTTATGAGGCGCTGTTGACATTACCTTTGGCTGAGAGTCCATGCCTTTATTTTTGAGCAACTTAAATAAGCAAGAGAATTAAGGGTTGTAGCCAGCCTTGGAATGTCAACTGCCGCTAAGTTAACAAATCTATACCGGAGCAAATAATGAATACGACTACA
>JACCSX010000275.1 GCA_013812775.1 Tatlockia sp.
TCTTTGTACATCAAAGCCAAGGCTTGCTGTGCCTCAGGAGAGCCTTTTTGCGCAGCTTTCTCTGTCCACATAAATGCCATTCTAGGATCAGCAAGTAATTTTGGTTCCTTGTACAAACGCGCTAAGGCCAAATCTGCTCGAACCTCATGGGGATTGCTATTAGCGGCTTTAGTGAGCCAGTCCTTAGCCGTAGATAACTGGTTTTGTTTGATTGCTAATTCACCTAGAGCAACCATGGCCGTATAGGAATTTTCAGCAGCTGCTTTTACCAGCAGCTCAAGCCCCTTCGCTGTATCGCGTGCGACATAGGTACCATTAACATACAACTCACCAAGTTTGGCTTGAGCATTGATATCACCCTGAGTTGCTGCCTTGGTTAACCAAATGACCCCAAGCTTTTTAGAGTTCTGATCACGACTTTCAAGGAAATAAGTACCTAAGGTCGATTGCGCTATGGCATTGCCATTTTTAGCGGCATCAATGAAATAGCGACGGGCCGTATCAGTATTTTTCTTCGTTCCTAGACCAAACAGATAAGCTGCAGCGCAATACATTTGCGCCGGCGTGTCTCCCGCTTCTGCCGCTTTCTTAAACCAATATAAAGCTTGCTCAGGATTTTTATCTTCCAGGAGATAATAGCGACCAAGGAGTTGCTGGGCAGGTAAGATACCCTTTTCAGCCGCTTGGCTAAAATACCGCAAAGCCAGACTATTATTTTTTACTTGCCCATAACCATATAAACGCATTCGTCCCAAATAATAATCAGCTACTGGATCTTTGCCGGACTGACTGATGAGTGCTTGTGCTGCTAATGGATAATTTCCTTGACGATAAGCATCCAGGCCATTAACAGCATAGGCACATTGACTCCCTGTGGCTGCAACCAGGCAAAACCATGGTACGAATGATTTCATGGTAACTCCCCTCTTAATTTTTGTTTACAACAAAAAATCCATTATAAATCATTAGTTTCCTGGAATAATACCGTAATGTACAATCGCATTTACTGCACCATTCCTTGTACTAGAGTTAAACAACCAAAAATTACCACGATTGTTCAAGCCATAGCGAACATTAGTGTATTCACATATTTTAAAGCTTTTCTCACAATCTACCACCTGACCATAGGGCGATTTTTTATTCGGGATTGTACAGATAAATTTAACCTTTTTTTCGCTTGTAGATAAAATTCCCCACTCATGACCACCCACGGCATGATTTAAAAAAAGACTGCGTGAACTGTCCTCATCCCGCATTTGATAAAGACTAATCGTCTGACCCGTTTGATTATGGAGTAAGTACATGGATTGATTATCACCATTTGAGCCCGGTATCAAATGCAATGCTTCCAAGTCAAACTTATACCCGGATTCACGGCAACCGATTGGAGGCCTATTGTCCTCCTTTTCTTTATCTTTAAGCGATATCTTGTCTTTTCCCGCTTCCGTTTCATTTTCGGATTCAACTTCAGCATTGGCCACGCCGATCGCTAATAAAGATAGCAAGAGAGCTCTGCTTAAGGTTGTTTTAGTCATTGTTTTCATTTTGACTCTCCTTTGTCAGAACGGGACGAACCACCACTTTAGTTCCCAGATAATTGTTGTTTTCACTGGATAATTCCACAAAATTATGGTTCAACCACTGCGCATCACGAGTAAACATTCTCACACAACCATGGCTTGCTCTGTACCCAGGGATATCAGGAGAACCATGCATTGCAAAGCCCTTATGAAAATACATGCAGAAAGGCATTTTTGCGCCACCCTTTCCAAGGGGATATACGTTGGATCGGCATTTTTCATTTTCTTTAGAGAAGAACCGAAATATTCCAGTCATTGTACGGCAAGATCTGGCGGCATCTGGACATCTATCGCGGCCAGAAGAAATTGGACCCCATTTGACTAACTTTCCATCCCTGTCATAGGCTCCCCAGGCTAATTTATCCTGATCGACAATTACTTGCTTTTCGCCATCGGGGTTGATGGTCAATGGAAAGGGAGCAAAATCAAGGAGTGTTTTATTGGTCAGGTTACGAGGAACCGCGATGATTTTACCTGCCCATAGATTATTATAGGAACGATTCAGGCGCTGAACCACATCGCGCTGCTCTTCATTGGGGAATAAATTCTCCCAGGATTGCCCCGAACCAATCTTTATACATTCGTAGTTTGGGTAATCGCAAAGTGCTGTACCAAAATAACTTGCAGCCTGAAGCGTAGCTGCTTGGGTTATCAGTGCAATCACCACTATTATTTTTTTCATGTTGTGATTCCCCTAATTTATTTAATATTAGCAATGCAAGAAGCATGCTTAAATGTAAAATTTAACCTTACTCAAGCTGCTTTTTATCTCAACTTGGCAATTTATCAATGAATGACTCCTATTACCTATTTCGGACATCTGCTTAAAAAGTTTAGCTTTTGGGCAAAATTTATAACAAATAACTATAATTAGCTAAACAGGTCTTTTGAATAGAAGATATGTCAAAAATAAATTCACCAAATAATCAAGATGATAAGTCTCATCGCAGAAAAGAAAAATTGATAACAGATGAGAATATCAAAGGAAATTTGCTCCACACCAAAGACTGTATAATCGTTTTTGACGAACAGGGTAGACTAGTATTATTTAATAAAGCTGCGGCTAATTATTTCTCCTGCTTTACAGAAAAAATGATTGGTGAGCACATGAGTAAATTAGTCTCATTAAAAACCTTGACTCACAAACGCTTGTTCAGTAAAACCATTAAGTACTTTTCTCTTGCTGCTAAGGGTGTTCCACAACAATTTCAATGGGTCATAGACAGGCATAAGAAACCGATTGAGGCATTCACCATTCTTTTTAATGTTGCATTCCTTAATGGCTCAAAGGTTATTATCACCAGAGTTATCGATATTATGGAAACGAAAACCATGGAATGGGTTCTTTGGTCCCTGGCTGAAATCAGCAATCGCGGCGGAGTTACCGAAGTAATTGATGATCTAACCAAATTGGCAGCTCAAGTCTTTAAAACTGACTATGCTCTGGTAAATCTCTTGGATAATGCTAACAATGCTTATACAGTCTCAAAATTCTATAAGGGTAAAAAACAAAAAAATTTTTCCTATTCTTTAGCTGATGCGCCCTGCGAGCTTGTAAAGACCAGAAAAAAGATTTGTCAATTCAATGGCAATGTGTCAGAAAAATTCCCAAAATGCCAATTTCTAGAGGATTGGAAAATAAAATCCTACCGGGGTGGGCCACTTTTTAATTTTGAAAAAAAAGTAGTTGGTCTTTTAATTCTCATGTCCGAAGATAAAATAAAGATCAATTTACTTGATAAAAATATGTTCCGTCTTTTTAGCGATCGAATTAGTCTGGAAATTGAGCGCTTACTTTCAGATAAGAAATTGCAATTCCTTGCAAGTTTTCCGGAACAGGATCCCAATCCAATACTTAGCATCCACCCAAGCGGAGAGGTGCTTTATTCCAATAAAGCCGGATCAACAATATTAAAATATTGGTCAGGTCTAGCTAACAAAATTCCACCAAAACTCCTAGGAGC
>JACCSX010000058.1 GCA_013812775.1 Tatlockia sp.
TAATAGATGCAGCTGCTTCTACACGTAACCGTTCAAGCTCACTGTTAACTTTAGTTTCTTTAGGAATATACATGTCTTGTGCAGGTAAATACGACTCTGGTTGATAGTAATCGTAATAACTTACAAAGTAACAAACTTTATTTTCAGGAAAAAACAATGAAAATTCTTCATATAACTGAGCAGCAAGAGTTTTATTGGGCGACAAAATTAATACTGGTTTATTTTGTTGCGCTATGACATTGGCCATAGTAAACGTTTTGCCTGACCCTGTAACACCCATTAAGGTAGATACACCAGGACGATGTTCTACTAACTGGGCTATGGCTTTCGGTTGATCGCCTGATGGCTCAAAAGGTGAATGGAGCTTAAATACACTTGACATAACTACCTTTCTTTTAGTAATTTATTTCAACTATATAATTATAGCATAGTTTAGAGGTTCTGTCCAAAAAATAAGAGTTCTTGTAAGAAGAGTAAGGCTATACTTGTTACTTTCTTCAAGAGAGTGATGTCTTAGAGCACTAAAGTAGTTAAAAGTTGCTTAAAGAAAGACCCTTAGCTAAGCTAAAAGAAATAGAAAGCATAGTTAATTTTTACCATCTGAGATAGCTTATGAAAAATTTACCAAGAGATGTAAGTGATTTTAAAAAAATGATCACTCAAAATTACTTGTATGTAGATAAAACCGAGTATATCTATAATTTATATGCTACAGGTGATACTCATCATTTTCTTTCACGCCCTCGCCGCTTTGGTAAATCTTTGCTTGTCTCCACGTTAAAAGAGCTTTTTTCTGGCAATAAAGAACTTTTTAAAGATCTATGGATAGGTAATAGCGACTATGACTGGCAAGAGCACCCCGTTATTTATCTAGACTTTTCTATTATCGATCACGAGACTGCTCCAGAGCTTAAGTTAAGCCTAGTCTGGACTTTAAAAAAAATAGCTCAAAGTTACAGTATTGATATATCTGATGCTCCGAGTTTAGGACTGCAGCTTACGTCATTAGTTCAGCAATTAGCTAAAATAAATAAAGTAGTAATACTAGTAGATGAATATGATAAGCCTTTGCTAGATCATCTAGGAAATAGAGTAAGAGCGCAAGCTCAGCAAGCTATTCTTAAGAGTTTTTACGATACTATTAAAGGTCTTAATAGCTACTTGCATGCGGTATTTATAACAGGTGTTAGCAAGTTTTCTAAAACATCTATCTTTTCAGGTATCAACAATCTTATTGATATTACTATGGAACCAGAAGCTGCAGCACTTCTAGGCTATACTAAACATGAAATTGATCTTTACTTTAATGAGTATGTAAGTGATTTGGCTAACGATAAAAATATGTCCACTGAGCAAGTTATGCAAGAAATGAAGCTCTGGTATGATGGCTATCAGTTTTCTGAAAGAGCCTCGGAAAAAATATATAATCCTTACTCTGTACTTTACTATTTAAAAACAAAAAAAAGAGCCAATTATTGGTTTAATTCAGGCACACCCTCATTTCTAATTAATTTAATCAAACATCAATACTCATCATTAGAAGATATAAAAGATATAGAGCTAAGTGCTGATAGTTTAGGTACGTTTGATATAGACAATATTCCACTTATCCCGTTGCTTTTTCAAACAGGTTACCTCACTATAACTGGCTATGATCCTATAACTGAAAAATACCAATTAAATTACCCTAATGTTGAAGTGAGCGAGTCTTTTAAAAATATCTTATAGTAGCTCTTACTTACAATAATCCATCAACGGTTGAACGTTCTGTTTCTCTTCTTGTAGAAGCGCTTAATACTAATAATATAGATGCTTTTTGTACAATACTACAAAGTCTCTTTGCCACTATACCATCTAATTTATATATTGAGCAAGAGCGGTATTTTCATTCATTATTTCAATTTTTAGGTAATTTACTTGGTTTAGAAATACAATCAGAAGTAGTAACTGATAAAGGCCGTATTGATTTAGTTATATCTACAGTGCATTATACTTATATTTTTGAACTTAAATTTAATACCAGTTCTGAAATTGCTTTACAGCAAATAGACGATAGAAGATATTATGAACGGTATTTACTTAACAAAAAGCATATTATACTTATTGGCCTTGCTTTTAATTACAAGAAAAAGAAACTAACTCTTGAGTGGCAAAAGAAGCTAGTGGAGTAAAGTTTTCTGTGCTTAGAACACTAGAGATTGTCTAGTGTTCTAGCTATCGTTGCATTTCTTTCTCATTAATAGTTAATCTCTTAGCTAAGTAAGAGCGCACTTTTAATATATGCTTTTTTAGCACTAAGTTCTGCTTTTTTAGCCGTTATTTTAACACCAAGCTTAAATTGCTCAGCTCTGTCTTTTTGTGCTTTAAAAGCAGTCTTAAAAGCATAGAGATCTTGT
>JACCSX010000146.1 GCA_013812775.1 Tatlockia sp.
GTTGTAGACCACGTAAGAATGCTCAATTCTGTCAATTTGTTCGAAAACTATATGCTCATCGCCGGGTAATAATTGGCGTTGCTGCAAACCCTGTTTAGAGTGGGCTAATATTTCCGCGTCTGTTTTGTTCCAGATTTCCGAGTTTTTAGCACAGGTTATTTCTGCTTGCAAACTCCAATGTCCTTCTGGCCCATTCGCTGCTGAAAATGTACAGGGATAACTGATGCGGTTCACTAGAAATTCGGTTTCTGGAAAATAAACTGCAGTGTACAAATTTGCATCAACACCCGCCACGCCAAATGAAATAACAAACATGGGGTTGATAATTAATTGATCAACAGCAGCTTGAATCTCATCAGGAATGAGGAGATCTATCTTGGTAATAATTTCATGAATGGGCATGGTAGAAATAACTTGCTCATATTCTTTTATGTTTCCCTGCGGATCAAACAAACTTATTTTCCCGTTAACAACTTGTATTTTATCAACTTTAAAACCAAAACTTATAGAGAGACTTTTTTTCCAGGCCTCAGAGATAGCCTGATAACCGCCGGTTTTCGGATAAAAATAATAGAGCTGATGCAGATAACCTTCCGTACTATAGCCCAAAGACGATTTAAGAATATCTTCTGCTGGTGGATTGGGAATGCGATCCGCCATTGACATAGAAAGCTCCTCTACAGGGATCTTCCATACTTTTTCATTGTAAGGAAATAAATAGCGAGAACAAATTCCCTCACCAAAGGTCTTTAAAAACCATTCCTTCATGTTGGCGGGAACGGCATATTTTTCTTTATAGGGATTAAAAAGAAAATGCCGGATACATTCATAATTATCCTCAAGATCAAGGGACTTCAAATCATTTTCAAAGGGGTACTTTAGCAATTTATCTTTAAACGAAATTTGGTTTTTACGTCTGCAGCGGCTAACATTTTCCCCCAAAGAAGCAACAATAAAATCAAGTATTTGCTGATCACGAGAAAATAAGATATGAGGTCCATAATCAAAGGTAAATCCCTTGGCGAAAAAAGAAGACGCGTGACCACCGACATGATCTTCAGCTTCCAGAATGTCGCAATTATCATTCAGAAAAAGTCCCACCGACAGGCCTGAGGGACCAGCACCGATGACTGCGAGACGCGAGGAACTTTCTATTGTATGCTTAGGCATCATCTATTAATGACCTATCGAAAAACTTGCCAGAAAAAGGGATTTAATTGATATCATTATATCCAGCTGTTTGCAATTCTTAAAATATGGCAAGTTTGAGTTCAATCATCAAGGATATCTTATGAATCTGCCAGTTGCTATTTTAGCAGGTGGACTTGCAACAAGAATGCACCCTCTTACTAAAAAAATTCCCAAATCCCTCATTCAATTGGCTGGTGATTATTTTATTTGTCATCAGCTTCGTTATTTACACCAACAGGGAATAACGAAGGTAGTGCTTTGTGTGGGTCATCTGGGCGAGCAGATTGAGGCCGTAGTTGGTGATGGCGCGGCTTATGGCTTAAAGGTTCTTTATTCCTGGGATGGTGATTCTTTACTTGGCACCGGGGGTGCTCTAAAAAAGGCTTCGGCTTTGTTGGGGGATGCTTTTTTTATCCTTTATGGTGATTCTTATCTTCCTGTCGATTTTGCTGCTGTGGAACAGATTTTTTATGAAAATAATAAATCTGCTTTAATGACTGTGTTTAAAAATAACAATAAATGGGACATCTCGAATGTCATCCTTGAAAAAAATCTTATTCTTGAATACAACAAGCGCCAACCCAATGCAAAAATGGACTATATCGATTATGGTCTGAGCGTCATCTCTGCTTCAGCCCTGCAAAATTACTCAGCTGGCGAAGCCTTCGATTTAGCTGACCTTTACCAGGAATTATCCCGGCAGAAAAAATTAATTGGCTATGAGGTGTTTGAGCGTTTTTATGAGATAGGTTCTATGGAAGGATTGAGTGAGGTGGTTAATAGATTCAAGATTAGCCGATAGATTATTGTCCCGTCCACCCAGGTGTAGGTTGGGGCTAGGTGGTGGAGAAAATGAACACCTTGTTTTTATTAAAGAACAAAGAGAACTATATTCACCCGATAGGGCAAATATCTGTATCCCAAAATACCGTCGCGGTGAGGAGGAGCGAGTAGCGAATTCTTACAATCCGTTCGCGGTGAGGAGGAACGAGTAGCGAATTCTTACAATCCGTTCGCGGTGAGGAGGAGCGAGTAGCGACGTCTCGAACCGTCAGCCTCGATCTTCCTCATTAGAAGAGCTAACCTGCTTTTTTTGGAATAGGCTGCAAGCGTCTTATCAAATTATAAAAGTTAAATTAGCGGGTTTAAAATGTTTTGGGTATATATTCTTCAATGTAGTGATAAAAGTTATTACAGGGGACACACAGACAATTAAGAAAATCGGCTTGTACAGCATCAGAATCGAATGATTAAAGAATGTTATACGAGCACGCGATTGCCGCTTCATAGTATATTTCCATATTTTCCGAGCCGTGAAGATCACTCAATGCAGAAAGATGGAGCCGTCGAAAGAAAGAAGCGCTGATAAATAAGATTGGCAAGTTTTATCTACTTATGTAAAGCGCAAAAAAACATTTCATTGTTTTCCTGACCTGCCTCCCTTGTAAAATACAGCTTTTTAGCTCCTTGCAAAAATAAGATCGAGGATGACGGTTCGAGACGTCGCTACTCGCTCCTCCTCACCGCGAACGGATTGTAAGAATTCGCTCCTCCTCACCGCGAACGGATTGTAAGAATTCGCTACTCCTCACCGCGAACGGTATTTTGGGATACAGATATTTACCCCTAAGTGATCCTTACAAAATTTGAAGAAGCTATTTGTAGGGGAGAGGTCGGGGTAGCGACTCAACAACTTAAATCTATTGGAGAGTTTTGGAAATTGTTGGGTCAATATGACCCAACAACGTGCTGGTTAAATTGGGGGCATCCAAAACTCGCATTAAACAACCATGCGTGGATTTGGCCGCTCTTCTTGCAAGCTTGAGTTTGCAGGCTCTGTTCCCCAGAATATGGCAGACCAGGATTTTTTAGAATTAGCATATAGGTTCTCAGGTATTTTTCTTTCCCCGCCACGAATGTAATTTCTAATAAATTCACCTGTTTCGCTAATTTGCTCTTCTCTGTCTTGAATGACATACCCCGGCTCTAGACAACTCAATCCACTGTAGTATTCATCTATCTCTTCCAGAATATTTTCAAATTCACCATTATCGTCGAAAAAGTGCTCTTTATCCTCGCTTATCAAATAGGCATCACGCAAGCCATTGAGAATATTTTCTGGAATCGTTGAAATATTGAAGGTAAAGCTTTTACGTGCAAAGCATTTTGGACCTTTACGACCATCCTGATTTTCTTTGATTTCGCCGTTTTCAGCGAATTGCCCCCAGGTATCGAGAGAGGAATAAAGATTTTTAAAGCGCTGCTCTGTCACCTCAACAGCCTGTTCTGGCTGAGCAGAAGGTTTTAAATTTTCCTCGAAACGTGGAGGATTTAGAACTTGAGTTATTCCTTTGATTGCCGCAACAAAGGGTGAGGTGATTAGTCCAAGCGCCAGACCCAGTCCAATAGGTATTATAGTTTTAAAGGTAAAGATCAGAGCGCTAAGAGGCAGGGTAGTCACTAAAGTCAAAACATAACCTAAACCGCCAACAATTTTTTGGTTAGTAGTACGCTTATCAGCAGCAAGACCACTAAATAAAGGTAATTTCAAACTACCATTTAATAATGAACCTGACAAAGAGATCCAGGATTTAAAGGTATGGGTTGTTAGTTTGTAAGCGCCAATGCCAGCTAGTGTAACACCACCAAAAAAAGCACCTATCACCGCACCCGGCAATCCTAAAATATATTTGGCTAACCAAGAGCGAGAATCGTTATTTTCCGATTGAAGATAGGTAAATTGTTCATTTTCATCCTCATTAAGACCAAGATTAGCAATTGAGATAAACACATGGATTCCCGTGGCAATGCTTTCAGAAATCACCCGACCTAGACCATCGATAACAAAACGAATAGTTTCAGAAATCAGCCGGCTGGTGCCAACAACTGCAAAACCGAAACTTCCGGCAATTGCACCAAATAAGTAACCTGGCATACCGAAAATACTGTTCTCGGAACCAACTTGCGGTGCAAGATTAGCCATTACCTGCCTGAAGGTTTGTTCGCCTGATTCGGAAAATGCCCGCGCTGTCATATTTGTAAAAACATTTATGCCAATTATCAAGCTATCGATAATCACCCGCTCTAAACTCGCGAGAGCCAAACCAACAAATCCACTAAGGCTACCAATAATTAAACCAGGAGCACCTAAACCGAATATGCGGAACTTGGTACGCTCATCGTCTTTCAGTGCGTTGCTAACCGGCTCATGACGAACCACATTTATACCTGAAGCAGTAAGGCTTCTTATCGTTAGTAAAGAGTTGGTAATAATGCGTGCAACCCCTGTTGCAACAAAAGCAAAACCACCTGCTATACCACCTAAAATAACGCCAGGGAAACCAAAATCATATCTTAGAGGACGTCTATATACTTCCGGACTGTAAACATCCTCAGGATCCAAGGCCAAGTTAATTAGAGTTAATAAACTATGCTTGAAAGTTTTTAAAGACTCATTAAAAATTCGACCGCTAATAATTCCTGCAAAACCCACGAGACCTGAGAAGGTTCCCAGCAAAAGTCCAGGACCTCCAAAGATGTAGTGATCAATGAAAGAACGTTTTTTAATTTTGATGCTTGCAGGTCTTCTAACTGATTCTTGAGAGTTAACAGGGTCTTCAGCAGATAATTGCTCTTCTTCACTCGCGCTCTCAATTTCAACAGAGATAATTAAATCAGATTCAAGGGCAATTTCAAATTCCTCTTCTCTGGCCCTATCAGCGATGGAAAAATACACTATTTTAGTGGTTTTCCAGCTTTCAATCGCAGTACGCTCTACTGCTGCAATAGCAATTGCAAAGAGGGCACCAACAGATCCTAATACTAACCCGGGGAAACCTAAAAAATATTTCTGGAAATTTGACCGCTCAGCATCATTCTCAAAGGCATCTACTCTTTGTTCATCACTATGACGAACTAAATTCAATCCTGAAATGCCAAGCTTTTTGATGTTTTGAGCTGAATTAAGAACAATTCGCCCTACTCCCACAGCAACAAATCCAAAAATACCTGCAAAGCCTCCTAAAATAACACCTGGAAAACCAAACCCGTATTTAAGTGGATTGTGACGCTTATCTTTTCCTAGTCCGTTTTCGAACTGATGGTTAAAATCTAAGGCCAACAAAGAAACCGAAATAAAACTAGCCCACATACTTTTAGCAGAGTTAACTATAGTACGAACCAGGGCAATTCCAGCAAAGGCTATAGAGCCTGAGAACACACCGAACAGGACACCAGGCCCACCAAAAACATAACGATTAAGGTTTGAACGCTGCTCCTCAAAAAAAGAACTATTCTCCATTGAACGCAGATCTTCTGATTCGTTTGGATCTTCTGCTGGGAGAACCTGATTAACAATGGTATTAAAAAATTCTTTAGTCGTTATCCAGCTCTGAATCCTGCTGCGATTTAAAGCTACAATCGTGATAGAAACAAGGGAACCTATACTACCAACAATAAGTCCTGGAAAACCTAAAACATATTTGAAAATTCCGCCACGCTTATCATTGTCCAGATTCTCTTCAAGCTGCTCTTCGCGCACTGCATTGAGGGATGTAGCTTGGAGCCTTTTTGCAGTTTCATAGGAATTGCGGCCTAAACCCATTACTAGAAAACCAAAGATACCTGCAAAGCCGCCAAGAATAATACCGGGTAAGCCAAAACCGTAGATTCGTCCTTTTGAACGTAAATCATTTCCTAACTGTTTTTCACTGATATGATGATCGGAATGCAAACCAAAATTAGTGACTGTAACAAAGCTGCGTTTGGCACTTTTATAAGACTGTATAAACACATGAGCCAGTAGCGTTCCTGCAAATCTTAGACCCCCAGCCAAGCCCCCTAGCAGCAATCCCGGCGAGCCCAGAATGTGATCAAGGAAAGAGCGCTGTTCATCTTCATCTTCTTCTATTAAATCTAAAGAAGGTCGAGAATATTGTTTTCCCTTCGACGCAATCACTACCCCTTCAACAACAAGCTGTTCCAAATCATCTTCTGTCAACAATCTTGCTTCATTGGCTATTGCATTAAAAACCAGTTTAGTTGATTTCCAACTTTCAATAAGGCCCCTTCGCGTAATTGCAAAAACAATCCCAACAGTTGAAGTAAAGGCAGCAATGACAAATCCTGGCATGCCTAATATTTTCTCAGAAAGAGAACGGCTATCATTTTGTAGCGTTTCGTCCATCTGCTCATTTTTATAAAGAATTTCATTAACAGCTGAATTGGTCATTCTTTTGGTTGTTTTGTATGAATTACTAATAATGCGACCAGAAATCACTATCCCAAAACCCAATACACCTGCCAGGCCACCTAAAACCGTTCCGGGCAAACCAAAACTAAATGCTCCTTTTTTTAATGGTAAAGCCTCAAATTCATCGTCTTTATGCCAAGCAAGGTTAGTAATAGCAACAAAACTAGCTAATCCACTATTATAAGAATTAGTAATTACGCGCCAAGCTATAACAGTAGAAAAACCGATAAGGCCCGAGATTATCCCAACCGCTATTCCGGGAGCACCAAAGACAAAGCGATCGAGGAACTCGACCAACTTCCCTGGTCTAACGTCTGATTGAGATAAGGGTAATTCCTCTAAGTGATTGGAATCTTCATCCTCAGGTAATGCTTGTTCAACAATAACATTAAAAAGTTGCCTGGTATTTTTCCAGGATTCAATCAGGATCCGTTGCACGGTCATAAGACCAATACCCACAGTAGCACTAAGAGCACCAAGAATAAGCCCAGGGAAACCTAAAACGTATTTACGTAAAAAAGAAGGCTTTAAATCAATCTCAAAAGCACCCTCTAATGGCTCTTTTCGAACCAAATTCAACCCTGCAACAGTAAGACTTTTTATATTGTTAAATGAATTATTTACAATTCGCAGAATAGCAGCAACAGGAAATCCAACTACCGCGCCAAAAAAAGCGCCAATGAGGAGTCCTGGCAGACCAAAGAGCCAGATTTTCTGTTTGGGACGAAAATCACTGTCATCGAATAAGTCTTCTCTATCCAAAGCCAGATTTGTGATAAAGAGAAAACCAGTTTTTAGACTTTCAAAGGAGTTTGCAATAACCCGATATGAACCAAATAGAATGGCGCCAGATAGCCCAAGGCTGCCACCTACTATTATCCCAGGCAATCCATAGATATAACGATACCAGGGTATCTCTTTAAGCTCAGAAATATCTTCATTAGATAAACCTACATCGTATTCGGGTATATCCAGGAAAATAAGGCTGAAAGCAGCTACAACGGATGATTTAAAAAAACGAATAGAATTATAAATAAGAGGCGCAATCGTTAAAGAAGTTATCCAAGCCAAAACTGTTAGAGGAAAAATCGTCAGGGCAATTTGACCAAAAATATTGAGTGAGAAAATACTTGGGGGTTGCGTACCCAGCAAATTTCTTTCTATTGGGGCAGTAAACTGGCCAAGTATATTGTAATGTGCTCGGAAAGTATCTCGGATAAAATAAGAAGAGGTTACTCCTGCTCTTACCAATGCGTTTACCAAGGCCACAATTCCAAGACCGAGGTTTCGTGCCAATTCTCTAAGCAATTCAAACATTTTTAACATCCATCAACAAAAAAACTGCCTCATTGTATTGAATTTGTATTTATTTTCATATAACTAATCAAATTTTTTGCGAAAAATTAACAGCATTGTTACATTGAGGTCTAAATTTTTAACGGATTAACGATTCCAGAATTGCCATACGCATGAAAACACCATTGGCAACTTGTTGAAGAATAAAAGAATGCGAACCATCAGCAACCTCATTATCTATTTCCACACCCCGGTTCATAGGGCCTGGATGCATCACCATAGCGTCGGGCTTGGCGAATTTGAGGGTATCCTTGGTTAGCGCAAATTGACTACGATAGGTTGATAAATCCATCTGCTCATTTGCCT
>JACCSX010000031.1 GCA_013812775.1 Tatlockia sp.
AAGAACGCAAGCCCATTTAATCCATATACATGCCACCATTCACATGAATGGTTTCACCTGTTATATAATTTGCACTATCAGAAGCCAAAAAGGCAACTGTTTCTGCAATGTCTTCAACGCTGCCCAACCGCCTCATAGGGATGCGCTTCAACATTTCTACCTTTACCATTTCGGGCAAGGAGCTTGTCATATCTGTATCAATAAATCCAGGAGCAACTACATTCACTGTAATCCCACGACTGGCAATTTCCTGTGCCAGGGATTTACTAAAGCCAACAACGCCGGCTTTTGCTGCAGTATAATTAGTTTGACCAGAATTGCCACTAGAACCAACTACAGAGCCAACAGAGATAATACGTCCCCAACGCGCTCGAAACATTGGTTTGATACAAGCCTTGGTTAATCTAAAAATAGCATTTAAATTAGTTTCAATGACTTTATACCATTCTTCATCATCCATTCTAAGCAACAAGTTATCGCAGGTGATGCCTGCATTGTTAATTAAAATAGATGGTAATTTATTCTGATCAGATAGTGTTGACATTAAACTTTCAACAGCTTCCCTTGAAGTCACATCAAGAACTATTCCCTCACCTCTAACCTGTTCTTCATTCAATAGATTTGAGATGGACTCAGCACCTTGTAAAGTGGTTGCCGAGCCGATCAGATAGGCACCTTTTTTTGCTAGATTTAATGCTATAGCTTTGCCAATCCCTCGGCTCGCACCAGTAACCAATGCAATTTTACCTTGTAAATTTGTCATTAAAAAATCCTTAGAAATACACTACCTCATCAGCAATCAATTGCGCTAAAGCTTGTTCTAAGCTTGGAATGTCATTAACACTAATTGCAGTTAGTTCGCGTTCAATGCGTTTAATTAAACCAGACAATATTTTCCCTGGTCCGCATTCAACCACATAATCAATCCCCTTTTTTTTCATCAGCTGAATAGTTTCAACCCAACGTACTGGTAGAAACAGTTGCTCTTTCAGGAGCATACGTATTTGCGCTGCTGACTTATAAATACTCAAATCTACATTGGAGATTACAGCTGTCGACGGTATCTTGAAATTTGCCTGCGCCAGATGCTCTTCAAAGGCCAAGGCAGCTTCTTTTAACAGTGGACAATGACATGGTACAGAAACCGGGATGAGTTTTGCCAAGCGCGCGTCGGAATTGCCAGCTAATTGGACTGCATTTTCAACAGCTGCTGTATGTCCTGCGATAACGACCTGGCCAATAGCGTTATAGTTTGCGGGTGTAACCTGCTTGCTGTCATTGGATGCCTGCATACATAAGGACTCAACCTGTTCATCAGTCAAACCTACAATTGCTGCCATAGCGCCTTGTCCCAAAGGAACAGTTTTTTGCATAAGCTGGCCACGTTTGGAAACCAGGTGAGCCGCATCAACCAGGCTAATGGCATCTGCACAAACAAGGGCCGCGTATTCACCCAGGCTATGGCCAGCCATCATTTTGGCAGAACTAGGCTTAAATTTTTTCAACAAATTGTAGATAGCCACATCTGCAGTTAACATTGCTACCTGAGTATGTTCGGTTTGATTTAATTTGCTTTCAGGCCCTTCTTGTACCAATTGCCACAAATCGTAACCAACCTGCTCTGAAACACGAGTAAAATGTTCTCTAATCAAAGGATAATGCTCTGCCAATACGGCTAACATACCAACGAATTGAGACCCTTGGCCGGGGAATACATAAGCTAAATTAGTCATTTAAGCGCCTCCAATCAATCTCGCCTAAGTTCTCTATCAAAAAAATTTCATCTATAAAATTCATTTGCTCTTAATATCTCACAACAATAGCGCCCCAGGTCATACCGCCCCCGAAGGATTCAATAAGTAACATTTCACCACGTTTTATGCGGTTTTCACGGATTGAAAAATCTAAAGCAAGAGGTATAGAGGCTGCAGAAGTATTGCCCTGTTGTTCAATAGTGACAATAACCCGTGACATAGGTAAATTTAATTTCTTGGCGATTCCCTGGATAATCCTAATATTAGCCTGATGAGGAATTAACCAATCAATATCCGATTTTTGCAGGTTACAGTTTTGAAGGACTTCATCGACGATATCCCCCATTATCCTGACTGCAAGTTTAAAAACCTCATTTCCTTTCATACCAATATAGGCTTTATGAGTTTCAGTTGCAAAATTAGGGTAAGAAAGAAAAAAATCTTTATCATGCATAGCATGCAAGGTCGAAGCAAGAATTCCTGGTTTATCGCTGGCACTTAACACAAGGGCACCGGCACCATCACCAAATAAAACACAGGTTGAACGGTCAGTCCAATCAAGGGCGCGCGACATGCTCTCACTACCAATTACTAAAACATGTTTGGCGCTGCCAGAATTTATATATTGCTTAGCAATATCCATTGCATAAACAAAACCACTACAGGCCGCACCAACATCGAAAGCTGGTATAGGCCGCTTAATTTTAAGCGCATCCTGCACATGACAGGCCATGCTGGGGAAAAAATGATTTGGTGTGCAGGTAGCTACCAGGATTAAATCGAGTTCATCGGCATCAATATCAGAGGCTTCAACAGCTTTGATAGCAGCCTGGCAAGCCATAAATGAAGTTGTTTCATGCTCAGAAGCAATGTACCTGCCCGCGATTCCTGTTCTTGACAAAATCCATTCATGACTAGTATCCAATTTAGCTTCTAATTCATAATTGGTGACTAATCGTTCAGGTAAGTAAGAGCCAGTTCCATTAATGACGGCATTTTTCATAATAACAAACCTTGATTTATAAAATCAGTTATTTGATTTCGCACCAAATCGATTACATTATTTTTTACTTCTAATACCGCTTCTTCAATGGCGAATTGAAATGCAATTTCCCCAGCACTACCGTGACTTTTCACAACTATACCATTTAGGCCAAGTAAAGATGCCCCATTATAACGTGCAGGATCCATTCTATTTTTAAGATGGCGCAAGGCTGGCATGGCAAAGATGCCTGCAATTTTGGACGGGAGATTTCTTGTAAACGATTCTTTAAGCCCCGCGAGCATCAATTTCGCAAGTCCTTCACTGGCTTTTAATGCTACATTGCCCACAAAACCATCACAGACTACTAAATCCACCTGACCTGAATAAAAATGGTCACCCTCAACATAGCCTACGTAGTTCAATAAACTACATTCAGCTAGCATATGAGCAGTTCGTTTGACTTGATCATTGCCTTTAATTTCTTCTACGCCGATATTTAACAGGGCAATTTTAGGTTTTTCTTTTTTATCGACGGCTTGGATCAATGCCGAGCCCATTACAGCGAACTGAAAAAGATGTTCAGCACAGGAATCTACATTGGCACCCAGATCAATTACCCGGGTTTTACCCTGAATTGTAGGCAATTCGGATATGATGGCTGGTCTGTCTATTCCTGGTAAGGTTTTTAAAACAAAACGAGCAGTTGCCATGAGAGCACCGGTATTACCAGCACTAACACAGGCCTGCGCCCTGCCTTCTTTGACAAGGTTAATTGCTACTCGCATGGATGAATCTTTTTTATTGCGCATCGCATGCGATGGCAATTCATCCATAGAAACAACTTCTGAAGCGTGAACCACAGAAAATTGATGATTCTTGGCTACGCCCAATTTTTTAAGATGCGTGTTTACCTGATTTTGATCACCAACCAACAACAACTTCAAATCAGGGTTGTGTCGTGAAGCACGTATACAGGCAGGAATCACTACTTTTAAGCCGTGATCCCCACCCATCGCATCAATCGCAATGGTGATGTTTTTCAAGCGAATTACTCTTTGTCTTCGTAAACGTTATCAGTTTCGAGCACTTTGCGACCACGGTAATAACCATCTTCAGTAATATGATGACGACGATGGGTTTCACCGGTCGTTGCGTCAACAGATAAAGTTGGTTTAACTAAAGCATCATGGGAACGACGCATATCACGTTTGGAACGTGATTTTTTATTTTGCTGTACAGCCATTGTATTACTCCTAAACAATTTGCATTTGCTGGGGCGAAATATTACCGATTTTTTGTCGGTAATCCAAGTGATTTATAATTTATTCTCTTTCCGGGTTAATAAAACTATCCATTTCCCGATCGCAATAGTTATGATCAAGATGAAATTCTGGGGTAAACAGGTATAATTCATCGGTTAATAGCTCCTCTAAATCAACCTCGTTTGTAGCAACAATACAATCATAGCGATCCATCATTTTCTCCGCAATTTCCTCTGAATTACAAACAGCAAGCTCAGTCTGATTAGAATAAGGATAGGAAAAATCGCTAAGACAACGCTGACAGGTCACAGTCAGGTTAGAATCAGACTTAAGATCAACAAGATAGTAATTTTGAAACCCCTTAACTTCAAATGAACAATTAATTATACAGGGGGAGTTCAGATGCTCTGGCAATCTATCCTGAATCTCGATTGATAACGATTGTTGCTCTGCTCTTGCTGCAGATGTTTTCAGGTTAATTCTCATATCTTCAACTTATAAATCATATGATGATGTTAAAATACCTTATTATAACGTAAAATAGAATTTTTTTTATACATTTTGAAAATTTATGAAAGATAAAGTGATTGTTGGCATGTCTGGCGGTGTTGATTCCTCAGTAGCAGCCTGGCTTCTACGCGAAGAAGGCTATCAGGTTGAAGGCCTGTTTATGAAAAACTGGGAGCAGGATGATTCAGATGGTTTTTGCGCTGCAGCTAATGATCTTGCTGATGCACAAGCAGTTTGTAATCAATTGCGCATTCCTTTGCATACTATAAATTTTTCTCAAGAATATTGGGATCGCGTTTTTAGCTATTTTCTTCAGGAATATGAAAAAGGTCGAACGCCCAATCCCGACGTACTTTGTAATAAAGAAATAAAATTTTCTGCCTTTTTAGAGCATGCACTAAGCTTAGGCGCTGACTACATAGCAACTGGTCATTACGCTAAAGTACGCAATGGCGAATTGTTTAAGGCAAAAGATAGAGACAAAGATCAGACTTATTTTTTGCATGCGGTAGCACCCTCTGCCTTGGCTAAAACCCTATTTCCAATTGGTAACTATCACAAATCACAAATCAGAGATTTTGCCAAAGAGTTAGGCCTGGTTACCCATGACAAAAAAGATTCGACTGGTATCTGTTTCATTGGTGAAAAACGGTTCAAGGCTTTTCTCAAAGAGTTTATTCTCGCTAAACCTGGGGAGATACAAAGCTCTACAGGCGAACATTTTGGCCGGCATGATGGTTTAATGTATTACACCTATGGACAACGGCAGGGACTTGGCATTGGCGGACGTCAGGAGTCAAGCGAGGAACCCTGGTATGTTGTAGATAAAGACCTGAAAAATAATATCCTGATCGTAGCTCAAGGCAATCATCATCCTATGCTTTACTCCCAGGGTCTTGTTTGTGGGCCAATACACTGGATAACCGATTCCAGCGATAATTTACCACTAACCTGCTACGCTAAAACAAGATACCGCCAACCAGAGCAAGCCTGTGTTGTTTCACCACTGTCTAATGGCCAGCATTATGTGATGTTTTCAAGTTTACAGCGAGCCGTAACTCCAGGGCAATATATTGTTTTTTATGACAAAAACCTCTGTCTCGGCGGAGCTACTATTGAACAAATTATCCGCTAAGTGTAGCTATGCGTCTTTATGAGTATTCGCTTTTTATAAAAAGGGCCAAAGTCCAGAGATAAAAGGTGTATAATAAAATTAATACTGGAATTAGATTATTATTTTGGAGTCTTTATGAGCGCAGTTAATGCTTCCCCTTCTTCTGCAGGAATTTATTTTTCTGTTAATGCCGCCGACAAGGTCGCTTCTTTAATCGCTGAAGAAGAAAATCCTAGCCTCAATTTACGAGTCTTTGTAACTGGCGGCGGTTGTTCTGGTTTCCAATATGGTTTCACCTTTGATGAAAAAATCCAGGAGGATGATACTGTTGTTGAGCAAGTTTGTTCAAAGGGCGACGTTTCTGTAAAATTATTAGTTGATTCAATGAGCTTTCAGTATTTAAGCGATGCTGAAATTGATTACGTTGAAAATATTCAAGGCGCTCAGTTTGTCATCCGTAATCCAAATGCCAAAACAACCTGCGGTTGTGGTTCATCGTTTAGCATGGGTGATGAGGATGAATGATGGAAGGTGACACTGGAAATTTGAATTAGACAACCATTCTTTCGCGGTGAGGAAGCTGGAAATTAGAATTAAACCACCCTCCGTTCGCGGTGAGGAGGAGCGAGTAGCGACGTCTTGAACCGTCAAGTCTCGATCTCTGTGCTTGTATAACATCCTCTAATCATTCACTTCTGATGTTGTGCGACCGATTTTTCAGATTGACCCTGTGTCCTGTCTAATAACTTATATCACTACATTTAAGTATATAAACCCAAAACATTTTCA
>JACCSX010000192.1 GCA_013812775.1 Tatlockia sp.
CAATACCAGCCCAATCATTAATACTTACACTACTAGCCCAACCACTAATTACGGCATAGATAGCGGCAACGGTCCTAGCGGCAGCGGTATCAATACAGATACGAACATCAATAATGGAGCTGGTTCAGAAAACGGTGTGAATTCCGGGATTGGCGAAAATAATGCAGCAGGTGGTGGTAGCGGCGAATAGCCTTTAAGCTTAGTCTGATTCCTTCTCCCTCTGGGAGGTGCCCAATGTCCTAAATACCGTTCGCGGAGTCCTTCGAGGGCCTCAGGAATGCTCGGGCTTAATGAATTGCTAAATACCGTTCGCAGTGTCCTTCGAGAGGCCTCAGGATGCTGTGGGTTTTAATGAATTGTTAAATACCGTTCGCAGTGTCCTTCGAGAGGCCTCAGGATGCTCGGATTTTTATGAATTCCTAAATCCCGTTCGCGCTGTCCTTCGAGGGCCACAGGATGCTCGGGTTTAATGAATTCCTAAATACCCGTTCGCGGTGAGGAGGAGCGAGTAGCGACGTCTCGAACCGTCAGCCTCGATCTTATTTTTGCAAGGAGCTAAAAAGCTGTATTTTACAAGGGAGGCAATTCAGAAAACTATGAATTGTTTTTTTTGCGCTTTGCATAAGTAGATAAAGCTTCTCAATCTTTATTTATCAGCGCTTCTTTCTTTCCACGACTCAATCCTTTTATTTGCACTGCATTGAGTGCTTCTTCCTCCCGTGAAATAACTTTTATCACTACATTAAAGAAGATATACCCAAAACATTTTTAACCCGCTAATTTTACTTATATAATTTGATAAGACGCTTGAAGTCTCTTCCAAAAAAGAAGCATTTTAGCTCTTCTATTGCAGAAGATCGAGGCTGACGGTTCGAGACGTCGCTACTCCTCACCGCGAACGGTCTTTAATTCATTAAACCCGAGCATCCTGAGGCCCTCGAAGGACACCGCGAACGGTAGTTTAGGAATTCACCTGGATCATTTGAAATAATAATCTCGTTTAAGCATTATATCCGCGATAGCAGTCTCATTTAGACCATGATCAGAATTATAATATCGTCCATTGAGATTAAGCTTTTTATCGCTAGGCTCATCCTTGTTTTTAGTTTCAAATTCAAGCATCCATTTTGCGTTAATATCTCTATCCTTAAGCCCTTGAAAAATCTCGATAGGGAGGGTTCTTCCTTGAGCTGATTTTGCAATATCAGCAAAAATTGTTTCTAAGCCCTTGGTCTTATTGGATAAAACGTTCTCTAACCAATACCAGCCAACCCCCATATTCTTATAGATAAAATCGAAATCACGAGATTTATAAGCATTTATCATTTGATCATAGCTAAGCTCTTCATCATGCATTTCCTGAAGTTGATAGCGTAATACTTCTGGCATGCTTTTGATTACGACACCGCTAAGAAATAGAGCCTTTATTTCTTGTTGAAGCTTTTGATTGGAATTGGTATTTAAACCTCGTAGAACAAGATTGCTCATAACGATGGAGCCCTCGCTATGACCTTGCAGGATAATCTTCTTATCAATATGGTTTAAATAATTATCTGCCCAATTTAAAGCATTTTCAGCACAGAGAATAAGATTATCCATTGTGTAGTAATCAAATGAACCGCGATCTACTACTGGCTTTGTTCGATCTTTATTTTTCAAATCAGGTGAAATTCCAGGTTTATCGAGGGTGAGGTAATAGTCGCTGCCTTCTTTTAATTTATCAAAATAAGTCGTATAAATTCCTGTACCACCTTGTAGAAAGACAAGCGTTTTTTTTCGGTCAGTTTTTACTGCAGGCGTTAAATGCTGCAAATAGACTCGGCATTGGATTTTTTTTCCGTGACTTTGACCTCCATCAACCATCGTGCTAATGGGTTGACTAAATACAAAGGGAGAAAACAGGCAACTTATTATCAAACTGCACAGAGTAAAATAATGCATTCTAATCCACTTTTTTATTTAAATTAGCTACAGTATAACTGAATAATTTTAAATTTTTATATGAATTTCTTCTCGATATATGGGTATTTATTGATTTAATTTTATCGTTTATACCGTATTAAAACGGAGAGATTGCAAATTCTGATCTTAGATACCTGGTACGGAATTAACTTCAGTTCCCATTACCTTATGCATCTCATGAGGCTTATTAGCAGTACCGTTCGTGTTTACCCCGTTGCCACTCATTAAGCCATTGGTATCATTACCCACATTAATTGGATTAGGTGTTGCAGGAGTTGGTGTTACAACCGGAGGAGACTGGTGATGGTGATTAATTAGGGGATTTTGGGTTGGGTCTGAAAATACTGCACCAGAAAAAAGAACCACTAAGGGTAGAGCTGTTAATAGCCTTCTGTTCATTGATTCTCCTTAAGTTTCAGAAGATAGTTGATGCTAATTTAAGTATAGCATTGATTATTAGACCCGAATTTCAATAACCTATCTGATTAACGGGTACCCTAAAATGGATTGAATCATAACTATAAATAAGCCGGATAAGTGCCATCTTTGCTCTTCTCATAACTTGACTTTAAGCAGGCCCCGTCTTAGCATGCAGTTACCTTTTTTGGGGTGAAAAGCTCCCAAGGGCATGAACTTTATATCCGAGGATTAACAATGACGGTTGACCGTTTAAGAGCTCTGGTAAGTGACGATTTTGAAGCAGTAAATTCTCTGATTATTGATAATATCCAATCTCAAATTGGTCTGATTGATGATTTGGCACTGCATATTGTTCAAAGTGGAGGCAAACGGCTGCGCCCTTTATTAGTCCTTTTAGCAAGTCGCGCCTGTGATTATCAAGGCCAGGATCATATAAAATTAGCGGCTATGATCGAATTTTTTCACACTGCCACCCTACTTCATGATGATGTTGTTGATGAGTCAACGTTAAGACGTGGGCGCGAAACTGCAAATGAAATCTGGGGTTCCAAAGCAAGCATCTTAGTCGGAGATTATCTTTTCACCCAATCAGTGCAACTTATGGTTAAAGTTGATCATCCCCGAATGATGCATTTAATTGCCGAAACCTCACATCAAATTAGTTGCGGTGAGGTAAAACAACTCGCTAATCGCCACAATATTTCACTTACAGTTGAGGAATATTTTGATGTTATTCGCTCAAAAACCGCATTATTATTTGCCGCTTCGGCAGCCATTGGCGCCCTGCTTAGCCATTCTGGAAAAGAGGTAGAAGATAGTTTATATGCCTATGGCCTGCATTTAGGCAATGCCTTTCAACTTATAGACGACGCACTTGATTATTGCTCTGATGCAAAGACAATGGGGAAAAATATAGGTGATGATCTGGCAGATGGCAAAGCAACGCTTCCTCTAATTCATGCCATGAAACACAGTACCCCATCTCAGCAAGAACTTATCAAAAAAAGCCTCAAAGTAGGAGGCTTAGAAAACCTTGCTGAGATTCTTACAATTATTGAATCCACAAAGGCGATTGAATATACACGTAATTATGCGGCCAAGGAAATTGAAAAAGCCTTGTCGGCTTTAGAGATTCTACCTGATACTGATTATAAGAGTGCACTTATAGAACTCACCCAATTTGCACTTGGGCGTAACCATTAATCGGAGTGTAGCTCAGCCTGGTAGAGCACTGCCTTCGGGAGGCAGGGGTCGCAAGTTCGAATCTTGTCACTCCGACCAATAAATACTATACGTTTGACAGCATCAAGATAAAATTCAAAATTAGCACCTGTGCCACAACCCAACTCCAGAACATCACCAGATATATTTTGCAGTAATTGCTTACGCCAATCTCTTAATCCTTTAGCTTCAGCATGGTGCATAATTTTGTCTTAAAACTTTGCCATTAACCATTGACACATATCTCTACCTTTTAGCGAATGATCAATGTCACTCAGTGTTTTTATTGATTAGTCTTCTCACAGATGTTCTTCCGATACCAAGCTGTTTTGCAATTTCAGACTTACTTAACCCTGCGTTAAATAACTTTATTATTTCATCCTCATATTTTTTAGTTATTGCTGGTCGACCATGGGATCCACCTTTTGTTCTGGCATGTGCGATACCAGCTTTAACTCCCTCACGTAAAATTTCACGTTCAAAATCAGCAAATATGGACAACAATCCTGCCATTGCTCGACCTGTAGGGGTAGTTAGATCAAGTGCCTCTGTCAAAGAAATGAAGCCAACACCAAGCCCGTTGAGTTCGTTAAGGGTATAGAAAAGATCATTGACAGATCGGCCCCACCGATCAAGTTTCCAAACAATAATGACATCAATATGTCGCCGTCTTGCTTGATTTAGTAGTTCATCATGTTTTGGCCTGTTCTTTGCCCCAGAACCAATTTCGGTAATTTCACTTTCAATATACCAATCACATGCTTTTGCATATTTCTTCATCGATTCAATTTGCATACCTAACGTCTGTTGGTCGCATTTGCCCCGTTCATGAATTTCAACCCGCGTTGCGATATAAGGAACGGCATCCTCGCTATAAAGAACGCGGGATCATGATTTACTGGCACGTTGATACCAAATCGATGGTCGTGCATTCCCAGATTAAAACCTGTTTATCCTCAGAGGTCGGCGCCATGATTACAGGCGTTTTAAGACATGATACCAAAATGAACATGAACAAAGCCTATCCTGATACCCATGGGCAAGAATACCCACCTATCTCATATCCAGACTTATTATACTATTATAGCCTCCATTAAGGACCATTTTAAGGATCCAATTCCCAATGATATCTGGAGAAAGGGAAGCTTCGAGCCTGAGATGGTCAAAAAACGCCAAACAATTCTCAATGAATCACTGTATAATAAAGTCCTGGCTCCTTATGCGTTTGGTATGAGATATGAGGCCATTAGCGAACATTAAGCGGAAATGTATGGCTTGGAAGTGTCTCAGCTAAATCAGTATGATTACTTGATATTAATGGGGTTAATTTGTAATTTTTTTTGTGATCTGTGTATCGCGAATTTTTTCCTTTTTGTAAAAATGCGCGCTTTTCGTCATCGAACCTGGAAGAATCGTTCTTTAAGCTTTTATTTAATTGAAATCAATAGATCAGCAATTGTACATGTCCTAGAGCCACGTTCTGCCTGACTGATTTGAGAGTGAAGATGAAAATAAGTCTTTGAAAACCGTGATTGTTTAAATAATCCAAAGAAAGAGCTGCTATGGGCATACGCGTAAGTATGAATTTGTTTAAATAATTTATTTTTATCAAGTCTTGACTCATGTCTAATTGCTAATTGCCATGCTTTTGCCGATCTGGAGTTAGGATTTGTCTTCACATAGTTATCAATTTCCGCTTCAGTCAATTCATCTTTATCAACCAATGAATTCCAGCTTTTAAATAGAGAACTTTGCCCTTTATATAAGGCTTTATAAATGGTTTTAAAATTATCTACTTTGTTGCCAATGTATTTGTGTTCCTTTTTCTCATTTAATTGCAAAGGAAAAGGTTTATGATAAGAATTATTTGCAAAGGTTGTAGAAAATCGGGTCAATTCCTCCATCTCAAAGTCTGAAAGTGCTAAGTTAAAAATTAAATTAATCACATCCTTTGGCAATAGATGATGTAGAAAAATAAAACCTTGATAAAGCCTCCAAGTTTGTAGCTGTATATTTCTAGTAAGAATTTTTTCAATCTCTAAGCAGAAGTAGATTACGCGCTGATTAGAATTTCCGAAAAGATAATCTTCATAATTTTCCAAAGACCTTAAATGTGAAGTTGAGGTAATATCCTGAGGTAATATTTTGAGCCTAGTGAGGCTGATATTTTTTTTCAAAAGAGTTAATAAACTGCAAAATTCAATGTCCGAGAATATATTGAACCTTCTATACAGCTTATCCGAACTGATATCCAGGCTCTTAAGTGTCTTATTTTCTGCTAATGCTGCGAGGATCGCATCGGGTTTGAAAAGAGAAATCCCCGCAAGGTTAAGTGATTTAAGTCGAGTATTGTTTTTAAGAACCTTGGCGATAGCATCAGATGTACCCTCAGTGGTGTCAAAATAATTTCCACTCAAATCGACATGAGTCAGACTCTTATTGTTTTCCAGGGCTTTAAAAATTAAAGACACATCCTTCACAAGTAGTTTGTTTAGTCTAATTCCTTGATCACTCAACTTTTTAAGAGGACCCATCGAAATAAAAGTCATTTTTGAATTATTATTAATAAAAGCTGTGAGAAGGCCTGCTGAATTTTGATCTAAATCTTCTCTGGTTCTAACAAATAATTGCTCAATTGAAGAATTAAGGATGAAGTTACCAAGCCATGCAAAGTCTATGTTTGTAAAGCCAAATAATTTAAGTATTTGAAGATTCTTCAACTGTTTTAAAAAGGTAGCTAATTGCACTAGCTTTTTCCGTGAAACATTGAAATTATCTTCAAGCTCTAATTCCAGATAAGTTAAATTTTTTGATTTTGCGATACAAAGGAGAGCTTGCTCAAAATCATCTTGCGTTCGGATGAATAGATAAATCATGCCTTGTGCTTTCCTAGAG
>JACCSX010000193.1 GCA_013812775.1 Tatlockia sp.
GCGCGTATCTGTTTAAAACAGTTTGCAAGGCTGGGGAATCAAATTGTAGCCAGCGAAAAAAAAAATTTTGAAAAACGCGAATCCCTTCTGATGATTCATATAGACAACGCCCGGCGAAGGTTTTCCACATTTAATTATTTATCTCGCGTTGGAAGGGGTAAATAGAGCCTAGCTCCAGGATTTGACTGAGCGCGTCCAAAGCTTGAAAAGATTCTTCTATCAATAAGGGATCAGCTAAATCATCAGCATGTAAGTGGCTACGATAATGGCGTTTAACCCAGGCTTCCAGAGTATCTAATAAAGTTTCTGTAACAATTACAGGCTGGTGCATTGCCCTAAGCTCTTGTTTGGTTAAGGGGATACGTAAGCGCAGACAAGCAGGACCGCCGCCGTTGCGCATGCTTTGTTTCAGATCAAGATAATGCACCGTCCCAATTGGATTTCCCTTATCCCTTAATAATTCATCAATTATTTGTTTAACTTCTGGGCTATTCTGACATTCAGTTGGCGCAATTAAAGCCATAGCAGATTTGTTTGGCAGCGTAATCAGCTGGGAGTTAAAGAAATAAGTTGAGACCGCTGTTGCAAGGCTTAAGCGTTTAGCCGGCACTTCAATTATTTGAATTGGAAAATTTACCTTGGTTCTGATTTCAGTCAAGACCTCAGATTGCTGGCTGAAAGCTTCTTCATGAACCAGTAAAACAAATTCATTAGCAACAGCAATAACGTCATTATGAAAAACGCCCTGATCGATAGCCTTGGGATTTTGGCAGGCAAAGACAAGATTCATGGGATTTAGTTGATGTGAACGCGCAATTGCCTGGGATGCTTCCAGAGTTTGGCGGGCTGGGTATTTAAGCGGCTTTAAGCTTGATGTCGCCTGTTTGCCATAGACAAATAAATTGATAGCGGGTTCACTATGCGAAGCACATAAACGGCTATGATTTGCGCCACCTTCATCGGAGCTTATCAGGCTTTTAGGAAGAATAGGGTGATGATAAAAAAGTGCAGTATCAGGAAATATTTTTTCAAGTAAAAGTTGGGCAAAATCAGCTTCCTGATGGCGATGTAAATTTGAAATTAAATTTGCAGCGGTGATATGCAGGCGCTTATCGGCTGTATCCAGACTTGAGGAAACAGTAGCAGCATTGGCCGCCCACATGGATGAGGATGAATAAGCCGCACTTAAAAGCTCAGGTGCTTCACGATAGGCTTTAGCCACTTGCTGAGCAGCACTTCCTGTAAAACCCAATTGGTAGAGTAAAGCTAAATTAGGACGCTGATGTGGGGGCATTAGGGCCTGTTTTAATCCCAGCTGGGTTAACAAACGCATTTTAGCCAAACCTTGGAGTGCTGCTTCTTGTGGATTTGAAAGGCTAAATTTGTTGTTGGTTGAGGCCAGATTTCCCGCAGCTAGACCGGCATAATGGTGAGTCGGACCAACCAATCCATCAAGATTTAATTCAAAGACTTGCATTCAATTATTCCAAGTCAATGCCAGGCAATAATTGCTCAGGCTTTGTTAAAAGAGGTTGCTCCAGGCTTGCTATCGGATAGGAACAATAATCGGCAGCAAAATAAGCGCTTGGGCGGTGGTTGCCACTACAACCCACGCCGCCAAAAGGAAGCGAGCCGAGAGCGCCTGTTGTGGGTCTATTCCAGTTGATCAGTCCTGCACGAATCGTTTTATAAAAATGCTCGAAACGCTGCGGACTATCGGATATTAAACCAGCAGCTAAGCCATAGCGGGTTTGATTGGCAAGGTCTAAGGCTTCCTCAAAATCCCCATAACGATAAATTTGCACCAGCGGTGCAAAGATTTCTTCATCAGCCACTTTCCTAGACTGGGTCATGTCAATTATGCCAGGCGAAAGAAAACCACTGTTCTCCGCCAGTGACTTCATTGTCAATAAAGATTCACCTCCCGCATGAATAAGCGCTTCTTGAGCCTCTAAATGAGCCTGTGCATGCCTATGACTTATCACTGGCCCCATAAAGGGGTCTGGCTGGTCATTAAATTTACCTACAATCAGCTTTTTACAGGATTGAACAAATTGGTATAAAAAAGCGTCACCAGTCAGGCTATCGGGAACAAAGAGCCGTCTTGCACAAGTGCAGCGTTGTCCTGCTGTGATCATGGTTGAAAGAATAGTGTGATAAACAGCGGCAGATCTATTGGCAACCTCATCAATGATAAGAGGATTATTACCCCCCATCTCAAGAGCGAGAATAACTTCTGGTTTATCACTGAAGTGCTGATGAATTTTTTTCCCAGTCAAATAGGAGCCTGTGAAGTATACGGCTTGAATATCTGCTGATAACAAGGCCTTTCCGCAAGCTGCGTCGCCCTGTATGCAATTAATAACGCCGGGTGGCAAACCGCAGTCATGCCAGCATTGGACGATAAATTCAGCAACTGCAGGAGTATATTCACTGGGCTTATAAACAACTGTATTGCCAGCCAGAAGGGCAGGTGCGATATGGCTATTCGAAAGGTGAGCTGGAAAATTAAAGGCGCCAAGAACAGCGGCTACTCCATGTGGTTTATAACGGAGACAGGCATTGGCTTCGGCCGTATTGGTAACTTTTTCCGCATTGCGTTCCTGATAAGCTTCGATGGACAAATTAATTTTGGCGATTACAGAACTGACTTCCGTATTTGCTTCCCATAAAGGTTTACCTGTTTCCAAAGCGATGAGGTAAGCCAGTTGCTGCCGTTTCGCGGCCACTTTGCTGGCAAAAAGCTTTAAATAAGAGGCTCGCAGTCCAAAATCAAGTGAAGACCAGACAGGAAGGGCTTTGTGAGCAGCCCTGTTAGCTGCAATTACCTCAGCAGGCGTGGCGCTGGTTCCACGCCAGACAAGGGTGCCATCTGCTGGATTTATAGAAATAAAGCTGTCTCCCTGACCTTGAATCCACTGCCCGTCGATATAGAGATTAGCTGTCTTGTTTGAATTTGGCATAGATGCTCACAAAAAATTTGATAAATTATCAATATGTAAGGGTGTTATTCGCAGACATTCCCCGAGTTTTAGATCTAACAGTGCTGCTGTTTCTTTAGCGATGATGCAAGTTCCCTGATCTGGATTGAAAATTACCTTGGCAATCGTAGCGCGAAAATCCAGTTTGGTATTGGCAAGAATAAATAGTTTGGAACTGACTTCGTCACTGATGCTTTTAATGGTCATGATACGGTTGGCTCTAACCGTGCGGATTTGTTTATAGGGTGCTTCAATAGTCGGGCCGGCATCGAAAAGATCAATAGTAGAATTATAGCGAAATCCCTCCTGCAACAAGATATTCATCGCCGCTATAGAGGAGCTATGTGGTTTACCGATAACAGCTTGGGCCTCTGGCGTCAACAATTTGACATAAATGGGATTTCTTGGCATCAGATCAGCAATAAATTGTTTATTAGTTGAAGCAGTCAATTGATCTGCTTCGGCAAAGCTCATTGGAAAAAAATGTCGGCCGACACTTTCCCAAAAAGGCGAATTACCCCAATCATCCGAAATACCCCGCAATTCAGCAATAATAGTCTCTGCAAAGCGTTTTGGATAATGAGCAATGAATAAAAAACGCGCTCGGGAGAGCAGGAGTCCATTGGCGTTATGCCTGTATTCCGGTTTTAAAAAAAGGGAACAGAGTTCGCTGCGGCCTTGATTATCATTGACTAAATGCAATACCTCATAATCGCTACGGATATTTAAGGAATGACAAATTCGAGTTCGTTTCGTAATTTTATAATAATATAAAGGAAGCTCATATCCCGTAGCTGCTTCAATTGCAGAAGTACCGACAATTTCGGAATTTGCCGGATCTTCAAGCACAAATAAATAATGTTCATTAGAGGGTGAGTTAAGAGCTTTATGAAAAGAGGTAGAAGATCTGTCAAGCCTTTGCTGAAGAAGCTTTTTATCTTTGGGCAGAGACGTCATGCCAATGCCGCAATGTACAGCAAGATTATGAATTGCGTCCAGGTCAGTCTCACGGGCAGAGCGAAAGAGCATCATAGCCTTAATTCCTCAAGTCCACCGCTCGCTAAGTCACAAAGCAAAAGAGTTGTCAGGGCCGTGCGTTCGACTAAAGAGTCTATTAAAATAAATTCATTTTCACTATGAATATTACCGCCGCGTACGCCCAAAGTATCGATTACAGGCAAGCCTGATTGCGCTAAATTATTGCCATCGCAGCAACCACCACTATCCTGCCAGTCAAGTGCTAAGCCAAGCTCGCGCCCAGCATGTTGAATCCGCTTGAATAAACGTACAGTTGCAGGACAAACACGTTTAATTGGGCGGTTAAAAGCACCATGAACAGTTAATGAATAATCCTGGTCTTGCATTTTATCAATAATTTTTGCGAGTTGGTTTTTAACCCAAAGCTCATCTTCAGGCTTGCTAATACGAACATCTAGTTTTGCAACTGCCTTATCAGGAACCATATTGAGCGCATCGCCCCCGGCAATTTTACCAACGTTTATTGTGATTCCATTTTCCAGTTGATTAAGGGCATGAATTGCAAGAAGGGCTTCTGCCAGATAGCAAATAGCATTGCGGCCCTCACTAAAAGCTCGTCCTACATGAGCAGATTTTCCTGTTGCTATCAGGGTGAGCTTACCGCTGCCGCGCCGATTTTTAGCAATGGTGCCAGTTGCAGTCATTGCTGGTTCATAAATTAAAGCTGCCTGGTAATCAGCTGCGATTTTATCCAGAAAAACGCTTGAAGCCGGCGAGCCGATTTCTTCATCAGCATTAATCAGGACATCCCAACCTATATCCATAGCGACAGTAAGTTGTTCAAAACAGGCAAGCGCTTCTTTCATAACAATCAAACCACCTTTCATGTCTGCAACGCCCGGCCCATTGATTTGGTTATCATTAATATAGCTTAGGGATTGAAAGGGGTGGGCGGCGCCATAGACTGTATCCATATGGCCAGTTAGCAGAATTCGTCGTTTTAACTGTGGCCGTTTTTTAATAAAAAGCGCATTAGCAGATTTTTTCAGGCTGCATTCCCCTGTCATTGAAATGGTGTTTATTGCAGGGAATTCTATCTCTTCGATGGTGTCAGCAATTGCTTCGTAAGAAGCTCTTAATGCTTGTCGCATGAGCGATAAACCGGGAATATTATCAGTCCCTGAATTTATTTCGCAATAATAATGCAGGTCTTTGACCATGCCTGATTGCCTGGCAGTTAGAGTCTGAAGTAAATCTTTTGTCGTTTCATCCATAATTTAGCTCTTAGACAAAGCTAAACCTTAGCGGAAAACGCTTGGATTCGCAATATTGCCCTATCATTGCAAACGAAGCTTGCAATGATTTCGCTTAAGAAGTAATTTTTTCAGGACAAAGATGATAAATCGAGGAGTGAAAGTCCTCCAGTTGTCGAAGTTCCGTTCTGATTTTTTGTTCATCTTCTGGGTTTGAATGTCGTATAGCATCTTTTATCAGCAAAGCGTACTCTTTTTTATCCTGAAAATGTTTAACAAAATTTTTCCTTGCCTCTATACCGATGAGTTCCTTACGAAGCTCTGCCTTTTTTTTGTCAATGATTGTCTCGCTATTGCTTACAATAGTGAAAATAACATCTTTATATAACTGGACATAACAAAGGCCGGATTTAAATTTCTCCTGAAGGCTATCGACAAGGGCGGGCGAAATTGGTTTCAGCCCTCGCATTAGCGATTGCGGTATTTCAAGTATATTGAGATAAGCACAGTAGTTCTGATTAGGTGTCAGC
>JACCSX010000287.1 GCA_013812775.1 Tatlockia sp.
TGGTTCGACGTAAGCCATTGTCCAGACATCTAAGCACTCCAAAAGTGTTCAATGTCCTTTAACAATAGCTAGTTAAGACCGGCAGTCCTAATTGTCGTCAACCGGCAAAGATAATTGTCGCCTAATAGTAACCAGAAAAAAATACCCCTCTCATCAATTCTTTTAATAAATAAATACAATGTCTGCTGTGGTTTGAGAATACCCTGAAATAATGTTAAATAGACCAACCCCTCCCGACAATGCTGCCTGTGTCTTTAATCCCTCAATAAGGATATTAGGAGGAACCTTCTCCCCATTCGGGTAATGATTTTGTACTCTCGCTATTCCTTTAAGTCTTGAATTTTTAGGAAGCGCATCTCTTGTTTTGTAAACTATTACTAAATTATATTTACCACTAGCTGTAGGAATCGAATCCGCATTATGATTAGTAAGGCCTGTTGGATTACAGCCTATTAATGCGCTCAAAAGTGGGATAACTGTGCCGATTTTTATTAATTTCATAACTACGCCTTCTTTACATTCAATGCTTTACCCTTTCATACTTTTTTAAGTTTAGTAATGATAAAGTGAATTTTTGTTAGGAGTGATGCCAATGTACAGGCACTTTCGATAAAGACCTTATTTTATCCTTATGCTGCCACAATAAGGCATGGCAAGACACTTTATCTATTGCTAATAGAGTACTCTACTTGACCGATTTTACGTTTTTTGTCCACAGCGTAGTCACTTAGAGGAGACGTATCATTGTGAGTACATACTGCACCATTATTTAATGTATAACTTATTTTTACCGTCTTAACGGGGAGGCTTATAGTGTGAAGCGTAAATTCGCCAGTCATAGGCACGTTTTTATCGCTGCCATTTACAGTAAAAACCTGCTCTGTTTTACTAGTTAGTTTTTCAAAAATATTAGGCTGAATTTTCGCACCATCCAACTTAATATGGGTGACTAATAAATCATCCGCCAGGTTATTTTTCAATTTAATTTCAAAGCTATCACAGGCTGGTGCTGCAAATGAGACGCCACTTAATAACATGGATGATAAAAAAACCAATTTAATTTTATTCATACTATTTTTACCTCTTTGATTGAAAATACGAAGCATTGGCCAACATTTTAAAATGACATACTATGTACACTTTATTTTTGGCTTTATTTTTTAAATAATTTAGTCAAGATAAATCCAGCGCTCAAGGCCATTAGCACCGATTTAACAGGGTTAGCTTTAATGAAGGCGATTAAATCGGCAGAGGAGCTACAAACATAATCTGTAGTCTGATTTATTTTTTTCGAACCTTCTTCATATATATTCGCAGCTGATTCTTTAACTTGTTCAGCTATGGTTTCAGTGGCATTTTTTATATCCACATAACTGTTAGACGCTTTGTCATGAGCATTATCGTATAACTCTTTTGCATCGTCTTTTATATGTTTTTTAGTTCTATCAAATTCACTCATAATTACATCCTTAAAGATTAACATTTTTTGTCAATTTCATACTAAACAACAGTGCCAGCTATGTCAAATTATTTTTGACATAGCTGGCACACTAATAATAAATTTGTTGGTTTTCTTCTTATATGTTCGTAAGTGCTTACCCTCTACTGTAAACAAACTTGATTTCCTTCCAATGTTTTTTATATCAACGGTGATGTCCAATGGCAGGTAACCTGTTCGGCAAAGACTTTTTGTTGGCGTAATTTTTGCTCAATTTTAGTAAGATTAATTTAACTAATTTAGCATTTCAACATATTGATTGATCTTTAATAGAAAAGGTATGTTGCCCAGGTATAGCAAGGTTTATAAACTTTTAGAAATTTGAAAAGTCCTATTTAGACTCGTATCCTGACTTCTCCCTGCATTGGTTAAATCCTAAAGAAAGGTCTAATGACGGGTTAAATTACCGATCTGGGGCAAATGCGAACTGGAACGTTGCTTTTGATTTATTTAGAGCAAAATTGCAATAAGTTTTAAGATTTACTCTATCAAGGATATGGGGTTATTTGTATTTTACTTTAATATAACCTTATTATGTTATATAATAGTATAACAAAAGTTGATTGGAGAATAAATCATGACCCATTTGGCCATCCGACAATCTGGCGGTGCTAACATTGTTAGCATCCCTAGAGCCATTTTAAAAACCCTTGGTCTTCATGTTGGTTCAACACTGGATTTATCGATTGTGGATAGTAAAATTGTTTTAACCCCGGTAGTTGAAAAACTAACGTTAGAGGATTTATTAGCTGGCACGCCTAAAGAAAAATTACGACTAACAGATGAAGACAGGGAATGGCTTGATGAATCTCCGAGGGGTAAGGAAATTTAATGGCCTATATACCAGAGCAGGGTGATATTGTTTGGCTTGATTTTGCGAGCAGTGGTAATGAAATTATGAAGCGAAGGCCTGCTTTTGTGATTTCCAGAAAAGCATTTAATGAGCATACTAAATTGACAATTGTAGCGCCAATCACCAGCAGAATTAGAGGCATTAAGCTTGAGGTTATATTGCCAGATGTTAATAAAACTGTTGGGGCTATTCTGGTATTTCAATTAAAATCTGTTGATTTCATTCAACGGAAAGCTGAATTTATTGAAAAAACGTCAGCGGATGTTATTAAACAGGTGTCATCTATAGCTCAACTTCTTGTTAATTGACATCCTTTCCGCCCTGAAGGACGAGGTTTTACAGGCGTATGATAAAAGACCTGTTCACATTAGCGATTTAAATAGTGAAGCAATTAATAATCAAATTGTATTTATAACAATCGCGGGCATTGGTTTCAAATGTGGGTAAATTAACTCATTTTTAATAGCCCCTGATTTTTAAAACCAAGTTTTTCTAGTACCCTTATTGAGGTGTAATTCTCAAAGTCGCATAAATTCCATATTTCATAAACCTCAGGTTGAGTTTTCAACCATTTAATTACTTCACGGCCTGCCTCTGTAATAAACCCTTGCTGTTTGCAAGCAGGCTAAAACGTGATGAATTTGAACTTTCCCTCATCACACATCACAAGAAAAAGGCCTATTGCTCCTTAGCACTTTTTAATGCAACAACCCAAGCAAAATTAGGTAATCTTTCTTCCCATGCAATTTGACACTATTTAGTTAAAAAAAATAGCATGAGCAATGTAGTCATCTGCGGATGTTGGATAACCTGCTGAGACCCGGCTTGCGTACAATGGGATAGCGTAGGTTTCATGACCCTGCTCGAAATAGGCATTTGCGCGAATGATTTCAGGGTATTGATAGCGTGTAAGCATGTAGTTAGTTCATCAACCATGGTCTTAAAGGGTTTCATGTGCTTGCTGAATTGCTAAAACAAGCTCGTTAAATTTTAACTTTCTGATATGATATTCATTTTCCAAAAATTTCGGCCCCAAAGCGTTTTGACTCACTACTATTTAAAAGAAAAAGGAAGAGTAATTTTATTTTTAAAGAGGCAGGAAAGACCATGCCTATTGCTGTCTGATTCAAAAAAGAGCCAAGTGAATAATTTAAGATTTGTAAAATCTAAATACTTTAGTTAGACTTCGAGGCGTTGAGCAAAGGAGAATAAACATGCCACATTTCATGGTGAGAAAAAATCAATACAAACCTCAAATTTTCCAAAATGCACCACAAACTGGAAAGTGTTTTTTTTATCATTTAAATACTCAGGGATATCCAAGACTAGATAATACAGTTATTAATTATGAACTTTCGCTTATCATTTCACAGGCGGAGTTTATACAATTAATCCAAAATATAACTGGCAATCCACACCCCACCGCGCCAACGCCGAAATATAATTATCACTTACCTAAACAAAACAATTGTATTGACCTTAATTACTGCACTAATGCGCTAGGATTACCAAAGAGTATTAAGGGATATAGTCTGAAGACCATAGGTATTGCCGCAAATTATGGGGCTAATTCTGCTGATGGTAATCTATTGTTTCTTTTTAACGATAATAAGAATAGTTCTAATGAAATTGCTATTAGTATCCACATCAAGTATTCAGCGAAAAGAAACAACGCGCTTAATCAATTAGTAAGTGATCTTAGTAAGGCAGTTAGTCAACTAAATACTCAAAAATGGTTATGGCAACTTAACATATCCGATGATTTTAATAAGTTAGGATATGGGGTTACGAGAGGGCCTTCAGAATACCTTACTTACAAAAATGCCTACGAACAAGAGGTACTCGATAATAGTAAGGTAGCAAATCTGCTAGGCCCTTGAGGCCCTAAATGAGAATTCCCTTAAGACTTGGGAAAACGATTTCTGCTCGTTCCCTAATTTTTCCTAAATCAAGAGCTTGATATCTCTATGTAATAGTAAAGGAGAAATAAATGAGCAAAAGTGGATGGATTATGATAATCGTTATTTTTTTAAAATTTTCCTCTAAGGATTTCCTGATTACCGGGTCCGCTAGGAATCTATATGAAAAATGAAGTCATAAATAGACTCTCTATTATTTTGATTATTATTTGCTTTGGAATTAGCAGCAAAGTAAGCAGTAAGGGCGTTAAAAATCCTAATGAAGACAACGAGGTCTATGCCACTTTTACGGCAACTAGTGATTATATTTGGCGCGGCTTTAGCCAGACAACTCACCGACCTGCCTTTCACGGCGAATATAATTTAACAATACCCAAGTCTCCAATTAAAGGCCTTTATGCCAATTTATGGTTTTCAAATGTGCGTTTTAGAGAGGAAGAAAGCACAAAAATGGATATGGGTAGTAAAACATCTAACAGTGGAGAAGTCGGAGATTCCAGTGATAACAGCCCAATGAATCAAGATTCGCCACAAGAATCAAATGTTGATTCCTCAATTATGGATGGGCCAAATCGAGCCTTCATGGAATTTGATGCAAGTATTGGAATCACTAATGAGATTAGCAAATACGCAAGCTATGATATATGGTTTGTCCGCTATCTTTATCCAGGACCAACAAAATTAACTTATAATGAGTATATGGGCGAGTTTAAATTATTTTTCCTCACCACCTTGGTCGGTTATACAAACAATGTTTATGCTACAAGGGGCAAGGCTTTTTATTACAATATTGGTTTTGATTTCAAAGTCCCAGACTCAGTTTTTAAAGTAAAAAACCTCCATTTTCGAGGAGGGATAGGTCACTATTATCTGCCTGTGATATCAGAAGTACCTAGCTACAGTGATTATAATTTGCAAATTGATAAAAATTTTAATAAGTTTGCAGTTTCTATAATGTGGACCAATACAAGTGATAGGTCAAGGCCCTATGGGGGTAATAGGGTGAGCTTAGCTGTTTATGCATTTCTTTGAGGATATGGCGAATGATTGATTTAGAAAAATTATTGATACTTAAAGCCGTTACTCTTTTTAAGCAAATGCCTGATGATTTGCTCCTGCAGCTTGTTATGTCAGTGGTCAAAGAGGAGAGAATTCAGCCCGGCCAGCCTATCCTGGAGGAAGGGGTTAAAAATACCAATATTTATATCATCGTATCTGGTCGAGTCAAGATCCATAATAAAGAGCAATTTATTTCCGAGCTCAGTGAGCGTGAAATTTTTGGGGAATTATCAGCCTTATCCTTTGATTTTCCCGTTTCCTGCGTTTCGGCAATAACAGAGTGTTTAGTATTAAAAATAAACTCGATATCCTTATATGAAATTATGAACTACGATATAGGACTTGCTAAGGGAATTATTTTCGCCCTTTGTCAGCGAACGAAGTCAATTTCTTCTCAATTGCAACAACTATTGACCGAGAAAAATTCAAAAGGACTATAAAATGAAGGTATCAAGTCTTTTGAAACAGTTACTTGGTGCTATGGGAATTCATCCCAAGGAAAAAAAGGTTTTCCTGTTAAATCTAGGCTATGCATTTATCATAGGTTTTGTGCAGTGTTATCTCATAGCGATTCCCTATGCCATTTTTTTAACAAGATACAGTGCCCAACAATTACCATGGGTCTATCTATATGTAGCAGGTACCGGGCTAATTTTTGGCCTTGTCTACAATAGGTTTGAATCTCGCTTTACAATTAAGAACCTTTTAGTATGTTTAACCTTGTTATTAGCAATAATAGCGACTCTTTTCTGGCTTATGCTAATTAGCTCATCGAAATCTGAAATTATCTTTGCTTTACTAGTATGGTCAATAGTTGCTATTTCTTTGACCGATTTTGGTATTTGGGAAGCCTTAAATCAAATTTACACCTTACAACAGGGGAAAAAGCTTTTTGGCTTTGTTGGAGCAAGTCAGAGTATCGGAATAATTACCTCAGGATTATTTTTGCCTATAATAATTAAACTAATTAATATAAATCATTTAATTTTATTAACTGGAATTTTGGTTGCTCTTTCCTCCTACTTATTGGCTAATATATTAAAATCACATGAAGAAACATGTGCGAAACCTACTGTCCAGAAACTAAAATCCAAGTCTAATGGGAACTATTTTCAGATTCTTAAAAATTCTTTTACCTTAAAAGTTTTTGCCCTTATTATATTAAGTGTATTTGCACAGTATTCAGTTGATATTCTCTTTAATTATAATGCAGAGCAACGCTTTCATACCAAAGAATCTCTAGCCAAATTTTTTGGGGTTTTCATTAGTTTTACTTATGCTTTTGATTTGATATTTAGTTTATTCTTTTATGCCTGGTTTATGAAAAAATTTGGTCTGATTAAAAGCTTATATATCCGCCCTTTAGCTGCCACTATCATTGCTGCAATTGCCCTAGCTATAAACCAAATATCTCCCTTATTGGTAATTATTTTCTGGGTTATTACTTTATTAAAATTGTTTGAGGAAAGCTTAAGGCCAACCGTCTCTGATATCGGGAGTTTGATACTTTTGCAACCTCTCCCTCCTCGACAAAGATCTCAGGCATTACAAGCTATTGTTATGTTTATTACCCCTATTGCTACGGGGATTATAAGCATTGTATTAATACTTTTTGAATTAAATATTACAAATTATCTTATAACAGCTATTCTTTGTTATGCTACTTATATGTGGATTTTGGTAACTATAAAGGGAAACTATATTTCACAAATTTCTCTTGCAATTGCAAAGCATTATTTTTCTAATCCAGTATACCAATCAGCCACTCTTGAACATCTTGGTATTTTTCGAAATTATTTAAATAGCAAATATCCTGATGAAATTATTTATTCTCTTTCCCAAATAGAGCAAATTGATAAAAAAGAATTTATTAAGGGTTTAGAGATCGCTTTACAATCTAAACATCCTCTTGTTCAAAAATTCTCCTTAAAAAAAATTGAAGATATGAAAATAAAGGAGTTTAATGATACCCTTTTTTCTCTTTTAAATAATGAAAAAAATGATGAAATTAGATCGATGATATTACTAATAATAGCAAAGATAAATTATAGTAATTACCAGAAAATAATTGAAAATTTCGCAAAAGATAAATCCATATTGTTACAATCTACTGCACTTCAAATTATTTTAACTCATTCTAGTGAAACGGAAAGAAAAATTGCACGCAAGCAACTCTCAAATATTCTTAAATCAGAAGATGAAAATAATCGTCGCTACGCTATTTTTGTAATTGGCGAAATTAACCAGAATGAAACCAATCAATGGTTAAAAAATTTTATTGACGATCCATCCATTATAGTCCGTCAAGAAACCTGCAAAGCAATAATTAAAACACACTATATTCAACTTTATAATTATGTATTAATGAACTTTTCTTTGTTCAATTTGGATAGTCAACTTATTAGTAATTTAAGTGAATCTATTAGTGAAATTTTAAAAATTCTTAAAACAAATTTACTCGACTATGATGCCCTAACGCAAAGAAAAATATTATTTATACTTTCATTAATTAATAAACCTTCCGTGCAAAGTTATTTAGAAGCGATTGCTGTTGAAAAACAAAGAGATTTAAGCTTGCAGGCACTCAAGTCATTAGTGATAATTTCCATAAAAATAAATAAAAATATACTTGAAAAAGTTGAGATCTTGCTAAGACAGGAAATGGTTATCATTAGCGAGAAAGTTCGATTATTAGAGATGATACCAGCTAATGAAAAAACTCAAAACTTACAGGCAATTTTTAAACGATATATTGCTCTGTCAATAGAACGTCTAATGTTGTTTCTTACCCTTATCTACAATAAAAATTTAATGCTTGAAATCAAATTTATTTTAGAAACAGGAAATGAAAGGGAAGTTAGTTATGCTATTGAACTACTTGAATCAAAGTTAAATAAAAATCATAAAAATCTAATTTTGCCTATATTATCCCAGATTTATTTCTCTGATTCAAAAAAATATAGCGAACCTAGTCTTTCCGATTTACAGATGGTTCTTAAAAAAGGGCTTCATTATGATGAAAATGATGACCTTAGTTTAGTACTTTGCATAACCTGTATTTATGTGATTAAAGAGCTAAAATTGACAGCACTTTTTCCGGAGGTGCAAGATTTGGTTTCTACTAAACAACCTGTCATTTTGGATACAATTAATTGGCTAAATAAAAGCTAAAAATTCTTTCTTTTTCCTGAATATTTTAAGGATTTGCGGTGAAGT